>CAZFWL010000329.1:2246-4571 GCA_964522775.1 uncultured Halomicronema sp. | reverse complement strand
ACCTGCACGCCGAGATCTTCCACAAAGTGCATCAGTGCCATGCGGAGTTCCATCGGAGAGAGGTGGTAGACCGCTTGGCCACCAACGTTTTCAGGCAACCCGGCGTTGGGGATGCAGGAGATGGCGAAGGGGGACTGCTCGGATAAGTGCTTGACGTGGTCTTTCATCAAGTCAGGGCCGGTGGCGCAGTTGAGCCCCAAAATATCGATGGGGTAAGGTTCGAGAATCGCCAGAGCCGCTGCCATTTCTGTGCCCACGAGCATGGTGCCCTGCTGCTCCATGGTGACGGAGACCATCAGCGGCAGGTGCACACCGCGTTCTTCAAAGACTTCGAGGATGGCGTTGAGGGCAGCTTTGATTTGCAGCACGTCTTGGCAGGTTTCCACCAGCATCAGATCGACACCGCCATCGATTAGTCCCTGAGCTTGCTCAACGTAGGCATCCTTCAAGGTATCAAAGTCGATGTGGCCAAGAGTCGGCAACTTTGTCCCTGGCCCCATGGAACCCGCCACAAAGCGAGGCTTTTCGGGGGTGGAAAATTCAACAGCAACGCTTTTCGCGAGTTCGGCGGCGACTTTGTTGAGTTCGTAGGCCTGGTCGGCCAGGTCGTACTCCGCGAGAACGATGGAAGTGCCGCCGAAGGTGTCGGTTTCGATCACATCAGCCCCCGCTGCTAGAAAGCCACGGTGTACTTTGGCGACGGCTTCAGGCTTAGTCATCACCAGATATTCGTTGCACCCTTCATACTCTGGCCCACCAAAATCTTCGGCAGTCAGGTTTTGCACTTGCAGGTTTGTGCCCATCGCGCCGTCAAACACCACAACGGGGCGATCGGGGCGGTGGAGGTGCGCGAGAAAGGCGTTGGTCATAGCTAGAGCGTCAACCGTAGTGAAGTGTCAGAAAATCGCAATAAACCTCATCCCGGTTCAAATCTGGAGTTTAGACATTGGGGTTAACCTCACCGCCTGCGGCACTTCTCCTTCGCAAGGAGGGGTTAAGTCAGATTCTGCCGCCTTGCCAAAGGTCGGTTTCGTTCAGATCCTGATTCCCTCTTTGGGCAGGAGAGGTGAAGTTGCTTCGCTGGCGTCCAACTCCAGTGATCAACCTAAAATGTGGTTTAAGAAACATTTTTACATGATTGCTTAGGTGATGCAGCAACTGTCTAGCCTGTATCCTTCAAAATTGGGAGTGTCAGCATAGGCACCTGCGCCATGATTGGGCGTCTTCAACCTGCCCTGACGCCGGAAGAGTCTCTTGGCGTGGCAGCGGACAGCCTGGTCAAACAGGCATATATTGACGGCTAAGCGTTGGTGATGGCGATCGCGAGTGATGTGCATGGCATGATCGTGCTCAATCTGGCGAGTTCGCTACGCGGTCACGTTCGGGGGACGGGATGCCGGTTTGACATCGCCGATATGAAAATGCGGGTCGATACCCTAAGCAATGCTGTCGATCGTGCCGCCGCGATCGCGCTTTAGCGTCCGCTCCATTAACTGGTCGTGGGTACTGATGACGGGTTCTCCTTCGCCTGGAATCCGCTGCACAAATTCGCCATCTGCGTCCAAGTCCCAGGCGTAGCGATTATCGGCCAGCATAATGTCCAAAATATCTTTGAGTTCTTGCATGGCTTCTCTGTCCAGCACTGGTGTGACCGCTTCCACTCGTCGATCCAGGTTGCGGGGCATCCAGTCGGCACTGCCGATGTAGATTTCCTCGTCGCCATTGTTGGTGAAATAAAAGATACGGGCGTGCTCTAAAAAGCGGCCAATAATACTGGTCACCCGAATACGATCGCTCACTCCCGGCACTCCTGGTCGCAGACAGCAAATCCCCCGCACAATCAGGTCAATTTCTACCCCCGCCTGCGAGGCTCGGTATAGGGCCTGAATCATTTCGGCATCCACCAGAGAATTCATTTTGGCGATAATTCGTCCTGGTTCTCCGGCTTGGACATGGGCGACTTCCCGCTCGATTAGTTGCAACATCCCCTGGCGCAGGGTCAATGGAGCGACTAGCAGCCGTCGATAATTGGTCTGACGAGAATACCCGGTCAAAAAGTTGAAGACATCGGTCAGGTCGGCACCGAGATCATCCCGCGCGCTAAACATGCCTAAGTCGGTGTAAAGCTTCGAGGTTTTGGGATTGTAGTTGCCCGTGCCAATGTGAACGTAGCGGCGAATGCGATCGCCCTCTTGCCGCACGACTAGGGTGGTTTTGGTGTGCGTTTTGAGGCCCACGACCCCATACACCACATGCACCCCCGCATCCTCTAGCTTGCGCGCCCAGATGATGTTGTTCTTTTCGTCAAAGCGGGCTTTGATTTCT
>CAZFWL010000329.1:0-2225 GCA_964522775.1 uncultured Halomicronema sp. | reverse complement strand
CTACCAGGGCCACCACTTGTTTGCCGTTTTCCGCCGCTGCAATCAGCGATCGCACAATCGGCGAATCCCCTGAAGTGCGATACAGCGTCATTTTGATGGTCAATACGTGCGGATCGAGAGCCGCTTGCTCCACAAAGACCTGTACTGATGCCGAAAATGACTCATAGGGATGGTGAACCACGATATCGCGCTTCCGAATCGCGCTGAAAATACTCTCTTCTCCCCGTTCTACGCTTTTGAGGCGGGGTGGCGTCATCGCTGTCCAGGGGCGATCTTTGAGCTGTGGCAACGGCATCGATAAGAAAAAGAAGAGGTCTTTGAGATCGAGCACCCCGTCCAGCTCATAAATGTCCTCCTCTGCCACCTGCAACTCCTGCATGAGACCCTCACGCAGCTCCAGTGGCATGGTCGACTCAATTTCTAGTCGACAGACAAATCCTTCCAGCCGCCGCTTGCTGATTTCCTCCTCCATCGCCACTAGCAAATCATCTGACTCGTCCTCCCGCACGGGAAAATCGGCATCCCGTGTAATCCGAAATAAGTAGTGCCCCGAAATGTCCATTCCGGGAAACAAGTAGGTCAAATGATGAGCAATGATTTCCTCCAGCGTCGTGCCTGCCCACACAGTTTCCCCATCAATCAACTCTGGCGGTAACCCAATGAATCGCGGCAGATTATTCGGCACCTTGACCCGAGCAAACTTCTGAATTTTCGTTTCCGGATTTGTCACCGCCACCGCCAGATTCAAGCTCAGATTCGACAATCGGGGAAACGGATGCGCCGGATCGACACTCAACGGCGTCAATACAGGAAAAATCTGTCGTTCAAAATATTCTTTGAGATACGCTTGCTGAGCTTGATTGAATTCGTCGTAATCCAGCAAATAGACTTGATGGTCTGGCAACTGCTGTCGCAACTCCTGCTGAAAAAAGTGATGCTGCTTCTGCAACTGCGGTCGTAAGTGGGCGCGAATGGCATGCATCAGCGCTGCTGGGCCTAACCCATCCGCTGTTTTGGTCTTGACCCCCGCACTGACCTGTTCCATTAACCCCGACACCCGCACCATAAAAAACTCGTCTAGGTTGGAGCTAAAAATGGCAAGAAACTTGATTCTTTCCAGGAATGGAGTACGAGGATCGATCGCTTCGTGTAAAACGCGATCGTTAAATGCTAGCCAGCTTAGCTCTCGGTTGAAATAGTATTTGGGGTCGCTAAGATCAACTGAGGACTTTGATTGTGTGGCTTGGGCCATAGTCTGCTTGGGTCATGCTTCGTTTTGACCCTACAACACTAAACAGTGAAAGTAATCCTTTCGTTAAGAAAGTGCCTTCAACTCAGGGCTTCGATGGCTCCCATTTAGTGAGAGCGCGTGCGAAGATCGTGGTCGATTCCTCGTGTCACCCTGGCTGCTTCAGGGGAACGCTTGGCCATCACAGCATTTGTCGAAAACTGCTAGCGCGATCGCTTGGAAGGTGTGCGTTCAGTGATAATGTGTTAGTTGGCGCTGCGAAACCTAAGGTTGTCTTTAGAAAGCGGCCAGAAAGCAGATCATAGAGTATAGACGCAAGCATGGTCACCACTGCAGAGAAAACCAATATCGGCTACATCGTACAGGTCGTTGGCCCTGTCGTTGATGTCGGCTTTAAAGGCGGAAACTTACCTGAAATTTATAACGCTCTTGTCATCCGAGGGACTAACCCGGCTGGTCAAGACGTTTCAATTACCTGCGAAGTCCAACAGCTTCTTGGCGATTCCAAGGTGCGGGCGGTGGCCATGAGCGGCACCGACGGCGTAGTTCGTGGGATGGAAGTTGAAGATACCGGAGCGCCTATTAGTGTGCCGGTTGGCGGCGCTACATTGGGCCGCATCTTCAACGTTTTGGGCGAACCCATTGACGAGAAAGGCCCGGTTGGCAACGAAGAATCTTCTCCGATTCACCGCTCCGCTCCCTCCTTTACCGAACTGGAAACCAAGCCAGCAGTATTTGAAACGGGTATTAAAGTTATTGACCTACTGGCACCCTATCGCCGTGGCGGTAAAACCGGTCTGTTTGGCGGGGCTGGTGTTGGTAAGACCGTACTTATTCAAGAGTTGATCAACAACATTGCAAAAGAGCACGGCGGCGTATCAGTATTTGGCGGCGTTGGCGAGCGTACTCGTGAAGGCAACGACCTTTACAACGAATTTATCGAGTCTGGCGTGATCAACAGCGAAGATCTGGGCCA
>CAZFWL010000328.1:0-4589 GCA_964522775.1 uncultured Halomicronema sp. | reverse complement strand
GAGAAAGGCGGTTGCTCAGGCCAACCAGGTTTTAGGATAGGGGGTATCGCTGTGGAGAGGTTTCCACGATGGGAAAGCAAACCCCCAAACTCGTGCTGATTGCGCTGCTCGTTGCTTTGCTGGTAATTCTGGCATGGCAAAATTCGACACCGCTATTGGCCCTCAGCTTTTTAGGTTTTCGCTCAATTACTTTGCCGCTAGGGGTGTGGCTAGTGGCAGCGATCGCCCTTGGGGCCTTCACGGCGATCACGATTATTTATCTCACTGACTTAGGCAATGCCGCTCCACCGCGTTCGCGCCGCCGCCAGTGGACGGTGCGGCCCGATGGTCCACCTCATCCCGATGCCGGGCGTTCGTATGACGGCACTTCACAGCAACGTAATCGCCGGTGGAATATGAGATCGCCCCAAGATTTCTTCCGCCGAGATCGGACCAAGCAAACCGATAACCGTCAGGGAAATCGCAAGCCGCCCCCTTCAGAGCCGCGATCGCGTCCCAGTGGTCCGCCACCGAGCAATGCGGTAGCAGCAGAAGATTGGCAAGCCTGGGAGCAACGCAATAAGCCCAGCGATTGGCAAGACTGGTCAGATGCGAGCGGCAATCGGCCCGGAGAGGAGTATTTTGACCGGAGGCAAAAGCGCGATCGCGATAAGGCTGAAGCCACCATTCACGATTTAGATAAAGGATGGGACGAGTCCGCCCGAGACACGGTATATGTGCCCCCCGGTGGCAGCGACGTACAAGATACCTTGGACGAAATCGAAGACGGCTGGGAGGATTGGGACTCCCCCGACAATCCCCTGTCAGAGACGGCTTATTCTGCCAAGTATGAAGGCGTAGATCGGGCGAATCGGCGCGATTCCATCTATGCGCCGCCGGATGACGCGAGTCAGGATGATGATCAGGTCTACGATGCCGACTATCGCGTGATCATTCCCCCTCATCAGCCTGTGAATGACGGAGAAAATGGGGGCGATCGCCCTTCTTAATCTCTGATACGGTAAGGCCATTGCAATTATTTCCCCCCCTTAGAGTTGGATGTCAGAATCATCAGCGCTAGATCTCCTGAGAGGAGCGAATCTTTACCTCGTTGGCATGATGGGAGCAGGCAAATCGACCCTCGGCCAACTCATGGCGCAAAAGTTAGGCTATCGATTCTGTGACACCGATACGGTGATTGAGCAAGCTGCTCAGCAGTCAATTCCCGACATTTTTGCCTCGTCGGGTGAGGCCGAATTTCGTCAGCTCGAAAGTCAGGTGCTCAGCCAGCTATCGCCCTACACCCGCATGGTGATCGCGACGGGGGGCGGCATTGTGCTTGATCAGGAAAACTGGTGGCATCTACGGCAGGGTGTGGTGGCTTGGATCGATGTTCCCACGGATGAATTGGTTCGCCGTCTACAAGGGAATGTCAATCGTCCGCTACTGCAAAGACCGGATTGGCAGGCTCACATTGCACAACTGCTGAGCGATCGCCAGGCACTCTATGCCCAAGCCGATATTCACCTCACTGTGGTGCCCGGAGAAACCACTGAGGTCATTAGCGATCGCTTGATTGAGCGGTTGCGAGATCGAATTCTCCCCCCGCCGTCCTCCGTTCCCGTTGACGGTTGATACACTACGGAAACGATACTTGCCAAAGCCATGACCAATCTCTCCGAGCCTCCTAGCGGCATTTTAGAAACCGAAGTCGATCGCGTCCGCATTTTGAGTGAGGCGCTGCCCTATATCCAGCAGTTTCGGGGTCGCACTGTCGTCGTCAAATATGGCGGGGCTGCGATGAAAGACAGCACGCTGAAAGCCAGTGTGGTGCGCGACATTGTGTTCATGGCCTGTGTGGGGATGCGGCCTGTCGTGGTACATGGCGGCGGCCCGGAGATCAATACCTGGCTGACCAAGCTCAACATTGAGCCGCAATTCAAAGATGGCTTACGCGTTACCGATGCCCCCACGATGGACGTGGTGGAAATGGTGCTGGTGGGGCGTGTAAATAAGGAACTGGTTTCGCTGATTAACCAAGCCGGAGGCCAAGCGGTGGGCCTCTGCGGTAAAGACGGCAACTTGATTACCGCGCGATCGCAGGGCGATGCCGATGTCGGGTTTGTCGGCGATGTCACCAATATCGAACCCGGTCTGGTCAAGGCACTGGTGGAAGATGGCTACATTCCCGTGATCTCCAGCGTCGCGTCGGATGACAGCGGCCAGGCCTACAACATCAACGCGGATACCGTCGCGGGGGAACTCGCCGCCGCCCTGAATGCCGAAAAGCTCATCCTGCTGACCGATACCCGAGGCATTCTACGGGACTATAAAGACCCCAGCACCCTCCTGCCAAAACTGGATATTCGCGAGGCCCGCCAGCTAATTGATGAAGGCGTTGTGGCGGGGGGCATGATTCCGAAAGTGCAGTGCTGCGTGCGATCGCTGGCCCAAGGGGTCGGAGCTACTCACATTCTCGACGGTCGCATCAACCATGCCCTCCTGCTAGAAATCTTCAGCGATACCGGCATTGGCTCGATGCTCGTGGCGTCGGAATTTTCGCGGTAGTTACATCCGGCTTGCACCAACCTGCCAGCATATCTCCGGCAAGAAAACGGCAGACTTTTTACAATACGTTCGTCGAGAAAATTACGATTATCTGTGGCGACTGCCAGTACTGGCGAATGTCCACTCTGTGGGCGATCGCTCAAACTCACTTTCCATCACCTGATTCCCAAAAAGCTACACCGCCGCCCTCGGTTTAAGAAAACGTATTCTAAGGCGGAGTTAAATCAGGGCATCTGGGTTTGTCGCTTGTGTCACGACGGCATTCACGATCATTACGACGAAATGGCCCTTGCCCAACACTTGGCGACGTTGGAAAAAATTCAAACAGATCCGCATATTCAGCGACACGCTGAGTGGGTGGCCAAGCAAAAAGTCAAGCCTTAACCCCAGGCTTCACCAGGGGCGGGTGGCCTCGGCGTCGAGCCCTGGTGAAGCCAAATTCCTGAGTCAGGACGGTGCTCGGTGGGCTCAACTGCAACCGTCGAGCCGGTTGACTGGGCATCTTATACCAGTTCTCCAAAATCGCACTATATCGGCTCGGAACGCTCTGGCAGCGGGGGAGAAAAGAAGCGTAGCCTAGTGCTAGAAAATCGGCATTTCCCTGTGGGCAATCATCCCCGACGTTTTCCAGTTGATCGGGCGCGGGGCGACCGCCGCAGAGCGTAAACTAAAGGGTGCGGTTTTGTTGTCTGGATGTATGGCGCGGTTACAGTCGACTCACTCCCCCGTTACGGCACTGGTGACGCGATCGGCGGGGCAATCCAGTCAATTCACACAGTTACTGACAGCAGCGGGCATCCAGGTGGTAGAAATGCCAGCCCTGGACATCCGACCACCCTCGACTTGGCAACCGTTGGATGAGGCGATCGCCCATCTCAAAACTTATGACTGGTTGATTTTGACCTCAGCGAATGCGGTCACGTTTTTCTGGCAGCGTTTGCACTATATCGGTCATTTAGCGGATCTCGAATCGGTGAAACTAGCAGTGGTAGGCAAGAAAACCGCGACGGTGTTGCAGCAGCAAGGACACCAAGCTGATTTCATTCCCCCTAACTTCGTAGCGGACTCTTTAGTAGAGACTTTTCCTGAGTCGGTCAATGGTTTGCGGCTGCTTTTCCCGCGCGTGGAAAGTGGGGGACGCGAGGTGTTGGTGAAAGAGATGACCGCAGCAGGGGCTACGGTAACGGAGGTAGCCGCGTATGAATCTGGCTGTCCCCAAATTCCCGACCCAGCCGCGATCGCCGCCCTCCAAGACCATCAGATTCATGTCATCACCTTTGCCAGTTCTAAAACAGTGCGCCATACCTGCCAACTGCTACAAAAAGGATTTGGAGAAAACTGGGCAGAGTTTTTGAAGGAGGTCGAGATCGCCTCCATTGGCCCCAAAACGTCTGACACCTGCTACGAATTGCTGGGCCGCGTAGATATTGAAGCGACTGAATATACCCTGGAAGGACTGACACAAGCGATCGCACAATGGGCCAGCGCATCATCGGACTAACGGGCGGCATCGCCACTGGTAAATCGACCGTAGCCGACTACCTCGCTACCCAGCATGACTTGCCCATCTTGGATGCTGATGTCTATGCGCGGCAGGCAGTGGAACCGGGCTCGTCGATTTTGGGAGCGATCGCAGCTCGCTACGGCCCAGGTATTTTATTGCCCGACGGCAGCCTGAATCGTCCCCAACTGGGGCAAATCATTTTCAGTGATTCAGTTGAGAAAAATTGGTTAGAACAGCAAACTCACCCCTATGTTCGCGAGTGCTTTGCGACTGCCATGACGCAGCTACCCCATACAGCCACTGTCGTACAGGTCATTCCCCTTTTATTCGAAGCTGACTTGACCGACCAAGTCACGGAAATCTGGGTGGTCGCCTGTTCTCCTGATGCACAATTGCAGCGCCTTATGGCTCGCAATTCGCTTTCCCGAGAAGCTGCCGAGGCAAGGATAGACAACCAGTGGCCTTTGGCCCAAAAGATCGAACTTGCCGATGTGGTGCTGGATAACAACTCCGCATTGCCACAACTCCACGCGCAGAT
>CAZFWL010000327.1:0-4596 GCA_964522775.1 uncultured Halomicronema sp. | reverse complement strand
AGACTCCGTAACGGTGCCTTCCATTTCGATCAAATCTTGCTTAGACAAACGAATACCTCCAAAAACTCCAGCACAGCTAAACAAATTAGCTTATACAAAATAAAGAACAGTGCTGATCAAGCGTAACAGATTTAGCAGAAAGTATGGTGAGTACCTCTAACGTCCTGAGAGATCTGCCTGCCCTCAATATCCATCCCGGAAAAACCCCGAACAAGTCTCACGGAAATGCAGGTTGCTCTATTTTCAGCTGATCTAGCCTAGGAAACTAATCCCTAAACTTGAAGTACTTTTGCCAGCTCACTTGTAACCTCATCAACTGGCTGATTGCCATCAACCGATATAAGCTTTTGACGCTGACGATAAAAATCAATCAGAGGTTCAGTCTGGTTACGATACACTTCAAGCCGATGACGAATAGTATCTTCGGTGTCGTCAGAGCGACCTTCCTGCAGCCCTCTCTGTACTAAACGAGAAACAATAACCTCATCAGGTACTTCTAGATTCACCACGCAATCTATAGGCTTATCTATTCTTTGCAGCAATTCATCTAAGAAAGTTGCTTGATCGACGTTGCGTGGAAACCCGTCTAGAATCCACCCACTTTCAACATCTTCTGCCGTCAACCGCTCTTCAACCAAACTCAGCACCAGCTCATTGGGAACCAGCTCGCCAGAGTCCATGTAAAATTTAGCCTTCTTACCCAACTCAGTCTCCATCGCTACTGCCGTACGAAAAATATCGCCCGTAGAGATATGAAGTACCTGACAAGCTTGAGAAAGACGCTTTGCCTGGGTGCCCTTGCCAGCCCCAGGTGGACCTAGAAATATTAAGAGAGCCGCTATTGTTTCACCATTCCTTCATAGCGGTGGGAGATGACGTAGGTCTGAATCTGCTTAGCAGTATCGATCGCCACACCAACTAAAATCAACAGAGATGTTGCGCCTAAACCTCGAAAAGTTTGCACTCGAGTTGCACTCTCAACAGCACTTGGAATGACTGCCACTAGCCCCAAAAAGATGGCTCCTAAAAAGGTCAATCGATTCAAGACGCGACCCAAATAATCTGTTGTAGCCTTACCAGGACGAATACCTGGAATACTGGCACCCATCTTCTTCAGGTTACGCGACATGTCCTCAGGGTTTACAACCAGAGAAGCGTAGAAATAGCTGAAAAACAGAATCAGCAACAGATAGAGCGCGACATAGAGTAATGATGTCGGATTCAAGTAATTGCCAACGAAATTAACAAACGTTGGATTGCTGATGTATTGAGTCAGCGACAAGGGCAAAACCAAAACCGCAGAAGCGAAAATGATTGGCATCACTCCGCCTTGGTTCAGACGAAGCGGCAAATAATTACTCTGCTCCAGATATAATTTGCGACCTACTTGCCGACGAGCAGAAATAATTGGAATTCGCCGGGTACCTTCTTGAACAAAAACGATGCCAACAATCATCGCCAAGAACACCAGCAGCAAAATGATGACTCCACCAACCAGATTGCGATCGCCGCTCTGAGCGAGCTCGACAGTCTGATTAAGTGATCTAGGCAGCGTTGACACAATGTTCAAAAAGATGAGCAAAGATGCGCCATTACCCAAACCACGTTCAGTAATCAGTTCACCCACCCACATTACAAACATAGAGCCAGTGGTCAATGCCACCACTGTCTGAAACACGAACAGGAAGCCAGGTTGCGCAGCAAAGGGAGCCAGCAAGAACAAAGATAGAAGAGTACTTTGTAAAACTGCCCAGCCTAAAGCTACGTAGCGAGTAATCTGAGAAATACGGCGTCGTCCAGCCTCACCCTCATTCTTCTGCAAGTCTTCTAACTGAGGAACCGCAGCCGTCAGAAGCTGCATGATGATAGAGGCGTTAATAAATGGCAAAATGCCCAAAGCAAAGATGCCTAGAGCCGATAAGCCACCACCGACAAAAATGTCAATGAAGCCGACAAAGCCCCCTAGGCTGCCACTCTGTATAGCTTGACCAAAAGCAGCCCTATCAATGCCAGGAACAGGGATGAAAATGCCTAAACGAACTAGAAATAATAACCCTAGGGTTAATAACAGACGACTTCTCAAACCTGCGGCTTGAGCCATCTGCATAAAGGTTTCTTGAGCGCTAGGCGTTTTGCCACGGCTAACAACCATATTTCAAACTACCTCTCCGGTGTCAGCAAATCTAAGTAAAAGGTGATCGGGCTATTCTGTCGATCCCCTAACGGTGATCATAGCGATTAGCGAATCCTTAGGAAAGCACTTCGCAAGTTCCACCAGCAGCTTCTATTTTCTGACGCGCTGACTTAGTAAAAGCAGCTGCCTTCACAGTCAGTGCTTTATCGATTGCGCCATCTCCCAAAATCTTGAGAGGGCCTTCAGAAGTAGTCAGAATACCCGCTTCAATAAGCGACTCCAGCGTCACCTCTGACTTGGCGTCTAAAGAAGCTAAATCTTCGACATTCACAATGGTGAAAACTTTCTGATTGACGATAGGGAAATGCTTCAGCTTAGGTACCCGCCGATACAGTGGCAACTGCCCACCTTCAAAGCCAGGGCGGGTGCCACTGCCAGAACGAGACTTTTGTCCTCGCATACCGAAGCCACAGCTCGCGCCCTGACCGGCAGAGATGCCCCGCCCGACACGACGCTTTCGCTTCTTTGAGCCCGCTTGGGGCCGAGCGTCATTAATTCGCATGATTGGCTCCTGAAATATAGAATTGCAATGAGGGTGTACAGCCTAGGCGTAGAGCTTCTCAACGGGAATGCCACGTTCTTCAGCAACTTCAGCTAAAGTCCTCAAGGAAGCCAACGCGTCAGCTGCGGCCCGAGCATTGTTGAGTGGATTATTAGAGCCCAATTGCTTGGCCAGAACATTACGGACGCCTGCGAGTTCCAGCACAGTTCGCACAGCTCCCCCGGCAATTACACCAGTACCAGGTGCCGCTGGACGCATGAAGACCTTGGCGCCACCGCCATAGCCAGTTGCTTGCTGCGGTAAGGAATAGGAGCGAGTTAAAGGAACGTCAACGAGATGCTTCTTGCCATCTGCAACGCCTTTTTTGACAGCCCCGATGACATCACCGGCCTTGCCCACACCCACACCAACTTGACCGCGTTCGTTACCAACAACGACAATAGCTCGAAAGCTCAACTTCTTGCCGCCTTTGACTACCTTAGTGACGCGACGAATCTGAACAACTCGCTCCTGCCATTCAGATTCTTTTTCCTTACTGCGTGTATTTTTACGTCGATTGCCAGCCATGACTTTCTCCCTATTGCATTATCTCAAAGGTTAATTGCTGTTCTAAAACAACAGCCCGCCGTCACGAGCTGCATCGGCCAACGCTGCCACCCGACCGTGATACAAATTACCGCCGCGGTCAAAGACTACGTGACTAATGCCTTTTTCCTTTGCCCGCTCTGCAATTAGCTGCCCTACGGCTTGAGCACCTGTGCGGTTACCTGTGTCCCCTTGAGATTTAACGGTTGACTCCAAAGTTGACGCAGCCACTAAAGTGCTATGAGTGCTGTCGTCAATAATTTGCGCATAGATATGCTGATTTGACCGAAAAACCGAAAGTCTGGGCTTTTCCGAAGTACCAAATAAACGCCGTCGAATGCGAGCATGACGGCGACGGGTGAGGTTTTTCCGACTTGCCTTCATAATTATTTCTTCCCTGCTTTACCAGCCTTACGCCGAATATACTCGCCCGCGTAACGTACACCTTTACCTTTGTAAGGCTCAGGAGGACGAGCGTCTCTAATTTTGGCGGCAATGTTGCCAACAACTTCTTTGTCAATGCCGCTAACAATCACATTAGTGTTGTTTTCAACTGCAAATTGAATGCCCTCTGGGGGATCAAATACAACTGGGTGACTATAACCAAGGCTCATATTCAGCTTTGCCCCCTGAACCTGAGCACGGTATCCCACGCCTTGAATTTCTAGGCGCTTTTGATAGCCATTTGTTACTCCCTCAATCATATTTGCGACTAAGGTACGGCATAATCCGTGACGTTCTCGAGAACGCCTCGAGCTGTTTTCCGGGGTGACAGTAACAGCAGAGTCTTCTTGCTCGAGCACGACTCCTTCAGGCAAAACTCGAGACAACTCGCCCTTCGGGCCTTTCACCGTAACGGCTTTGCCGTCAATGGTCACGGTGACCTTAGCTGGAACCGGTATTGGTTTTTTCCCAATTCGGGACATGATTAAGCCTCCTCCCTAAAACCGCAAATTTTGACAAAAACGCAGACTGTTAATGGACTACCAGACATAACAGAGTACCTCGCCACCAATGCCCTGGCGTCGGGCGTCGCGATCAGTCATGATGCCACTAGATGTCGAAATAATGGCGATACCGATGCCACCAAGGACTCTAGGCAGTTCTTTACGGTTAGAGTAAACCCGTAATCCCGGACGGCTGACGCGCTTCAAATTTTTGATGATGGGATCTCTCGTTTTTCCACGATACTTTAGCTTAATCACAAGCTTGCTCCGCACGCCCTCATCAACGAGCTCGAAGCTGTCAATGAACCCCTCTTCCTGCAATACTTGAGCAATGCTGCGGGTCATCCGTGTAGAGGGGATATCCACAG
>CAZFWL010000326.1:0-4596 GCA_964522775.1 uncultured Halomicronema sp. | reverse complement strand
CATCGCCCTCGATGTCCTAATTGGTCACGCGGTACGGATTGCTTGGGTGGAAGATCGCCCCGATCGCGTGGGTCAATACGACGGGCAAAAAGAAGCCGCTTGGTCGGCGTTTTATGGGCGATCACCCAAAGCCTGCGCCATCTACACGTCCAAGGCCCTCCAGTTCTTAGTCGAAATGGCCGAAGCCGAAGCCGCCGAAGCCGCTACCCACCAAGCTACTGAGGCTGAAGCCAACACCGCTGAAATTACTTGATTGGTGCTTGCGTCATCCACCAAACTAACGATTAGTACAGCAGCTCAATAGCTGTAACGTTACGCGGTGAAAATATGAGTCTCTTCTCTCGATGCCGCAATGCGTCTCTGGCTCACGTCAACGGCACTCAGGATGTTTCTTCCTTCCGTGTTTCTGACCCCGCAAAAACACGGTCTTTTTTTTTGAGAGTAGCCTGGCAAGTGACTCAAGTTGCATGATTATTGCCTTTGATGAGATGTCCGCAACCTGTTGACTCAACCCAGAAGCTAGGTGGGGTAAACCTTACAGTCAACTATTGATGGTGTGCAACATGGCATCTGCCACGACTTGATAGATGCTTGAATCTACGGAGAAGCCACCTGATATTTATTGCGATGAACGGAACAATTGTCCGCCAGAGAGTACCTAAGTGTCCGTAAAAACTCACAAATAGCGGTCAATTTTGATGGCAAAACGACATCAAGATTAAATCTGTAATCGGAGGTGATTTATGTTTTCTTGAATATCTGAAAACTATGATTGATTTGTTGATTCAAAATAGTAAATCGTCATGTCTTTTCCACATAAAATCCTGTGTTCTTTGGCTTCTCTTACGGCTTCGACAATGTGCCTGGCAGGGATGGCAACTGCCGCTGCTGCCGGGGACTTCGTGCCACAGCAACAAGGTGAAATCAATGTGGGCTTGGGCTGTTTGGGCGGCGAATCGGCTTGCTTAGAACTTGATCCTATTTTTGCCAGCATCGAGTCTTTGACTGATACCACATCGGGCACTCAAAGCCGTCTGTTTGTTGATTACTTCGGTGAGGGTGACACAACTGTTACCTATGGCACTGGTAGCGACACTGTAAAATTTAGAACCAAAGATGCTGGTACTAATTCGATGGGATATTGGTTCCGGCCATCGGAAAGATCAATCGGTGGTGGTAATGAGGAAAAGGGGCAGCTAGAAGTAGGCACTTACCGGTTCAACTTTGCCCAGACTTTGGACGAACTCACAATCGACTTTTTTGACACAGAGTCTTGGAACTCGACTGGCGTCTTGGCCATTAATGGGGTGGCGCTTGAAGATCCTGATTACGTGGCGAGGGGCAAAGATGGCAATGTGGTATCGCAGACTTTTTACAACATCAGCTCTTTAGAGCTTAAGTTGGGGCTGGATCGACAGAGCGGTACTGGTGATGGTGTCAACTTCCGCATGAGTGGAGTCCCAGCGCAAGCTGTTCCTGAACCTGCAGCCGCAATCGGATTGATGGCGATCGCGGGGGCTGGCTTCGTCCGTCGGCAACGAGGTCAGGCTAACTAGAGCGAATGCTCGATTCAGCGACCGCTGACGATGACTGACTAATGATGGATAGGGGGCTAAGTTCAGCCTCCTTTTTTTGCCCAACCCAAGCAGGAAGCTACGCGATCCTAAATCGCCATGTAGCTTCCTGCTGTTGCGTTTGACCTACTAAAATTTCCAGAGGCCTCGCATGGCAAGATTTTTAGGGTTGAATTTTGTCTTTGCTGATCCTGTAGATAGTGAGATCGTGACTCCAATGCCAACCGAGTACAAAATGCTGATTGCGGGAACCGCTTTGTAATGAGTGAGGGTGTTGGGGCTGTGGGGATGAGATTGCAGCTGCATCATGACTGTAGTGAGGCGTTGGACCAAGATACTACGGCTTAATGCAAGGGGAGCGTGTCCCCCCCTTTTGCACCTCATGAATGCCCACTTTGATTAAGGGGGGCCTGTTGTAGAAACGTAGAAGATGCGGCTGCCAGCTTGTTTTTTCTCTACTGAGGGGGCCTAACTTTTCCGGTCGTGTATTGACACGATCCGCTAAACAGTAAAAAGGGATGCCGTGTTAGCGGCATCCCTTTTTACTTCATGCTGCTGCTGAAGTCAGCAACACATCGCTTACTTGTTGGGTTGCGGAGTCATGCGCAGGTAGGGCTTGATTTCGGTGACGCCTTTGGGGAACTTCTGCTTAGCGTCTTCAGTAGAAATCTTGGGCGAAACCACCACATCTTCGCCGTCCTTCCAGTTCACTGGAGTCGCAACGCTGTAGTTATCAGTCAACTGCAAAGAATCGAGCACGCGCAAGATTTCTTGGAAATTGCGGCCGGTGCTGGGGGGATAGGTGATGGTCAGACGCAGCTTGCGGTTCGGGTCAATCACGAACACGGTGCGCACAGTGACCTTAGCGTCGGCATTGGGGTGAATCATGCCGTACAGGTCAGAGACCTTGTTGTCTTCGTCCGCAATGATGGGGTAGTTGACCGCAGTACCTTGGGTTTCATCGATGTCGCCGATCCAACCCTTATGGGAGTCAACACCATCCACGCTTAGGGCAATGACTTTTGCGTTGCGCTGAGCAAAATCACCTTTGAGTTTGGCAACTTCACCCAATTCAGTGGTGCAAACCGGAGTGTAGTCGGCAGGGTGGGAGAAGAAGACGACCCAGCTATCACCAGCCCAGTCGTAAAACGTGATTTCACCCTCGGAAGACTTTTGAGTGAAATTAGGTACGGTATCGCCTAATTGCAGCGTCATAGGTAACTCTCTCTCTGAATCTGATAGGTCAATGGGGTGTAGCTCATTTAGCCACGATTGCTATCTTGCCATAAACACCGGTATTCCGGTCGGGCTTTAGAGGATTAGTTTAAGAAATGACAACTTAGCTACCAAAGTAGATGGTTGTCTTGATTGAGGATGAGTTACTGGCCGGTGATTGAAATGGCCGTCCGAAAAGGCTTCAGAGCGATTTTTTAATATTCACGGACGTTCGATAGGGTTCTGACGGCAGCCCCCGCCGCCGCATCGAGCAACCACCAAAGCTCACCCTCGGGGCGAATGGTGCGGGAGGGAAATTCTAGGTCATCGGCATCGGCGGAAAACACGGCCTTTAGAGCGGGCTGCTTATTGCTGCCGGAGACCAAAAACATCACACAGCGACTCTGATTCACCACGGGCGCGGTCAGCGTAATGCGGGGGGCACCATCTTTGTTGCCGACGGTGACGAGGCGATCGCTCACCGTCACCGCCTCAGTATGGGGAAACAGCGATAGCGTATGGCCATCGTCGCCCATGCCCAGCAGCACAATATCAAAGGTCGGTTGATAGCCCAGTACGTCTCTGAGCAAGGTGGCGTAAGCGCTGGCCGCTTCTTCCGGCTGTTCAAAATGGGTGGGCATAATGTGGACTTGCGTGACCGGGATGGGCACTTGATCCAACCACGCGGCTTTGGCCATGCCCGCGTTGCTGTCGGGATTGTCGACGGGGACGTATCGCTCATCGCCCCAAAAGATATGAATGTTTGGCCAGGGCAGATCTAGTTTGGCCAACCCTTCGTACAGCGGTTTGGGCGTGCTGCCTCCCGCCAACGCGATCGCGCATTTGCCCCGCTCCTTGACTGCACTCACAATGCGTTCCTGCACCAGCTCTAGCGATCGGGCAACCAGGGCAGGGCGATCAGGATAAATTTCAATCTGCGCAGTGGTCATAAAACGAGAGGGATAGACGTTGAGACTTTCGGTTGCAGCGTAAACGATTTTCTCTGTCGGATGAGATTGCTTAAGCTTTACTTCTAGAGTGCGTAGGATTCGTTCAAGGTTGAGCCGTGATTTCTGTCGTTTTGCCCTGTGTTAATGAGTTGCGCCACGGCTACTTGCCGAAGATTCTGGCGAATTTGCAGGCCCAGCGGGGCGAAAAAGAGCTGATTGCGGTGGTGAGTCCCAGCACCGATGCAACGCTGTCGGTTTTGCAAGCGGCCCCCCAGATACGGGTAATTGAGTCAGATGCCACTAATCGAGCGCAACGACTGAATGTGGGTATTCAAGCGAGTCAGAGTGAGGTTGTCCTGCTGCACCATCCCGCGACGCTGCTACCGCCAACAACGGCATTGGAGCAGGTCGAGCAGGCGTTTCAGGACTCGACGGTGATGTGGAGTGGCTTTCATCACCAGTTTGATTTGAGTCACTGGTTGCTGCGGTATACCTCGTGGTATTCCTCGACGGTGCGCCCGCATTGGGGGCGAATCTTATATCTCGACCACTGCATTGCCGCGCGGCGATCGCTCCTCGACGACATTGGGAGCGTGCCTGATCTCGACATTTTTGAAGACACGGTGCTGAGCCAGCGCCTGCGGGAACATGGTGCGCCCAAAATCTTGCCGGGGACGGTGGTGACCTCGGCGCGCCGATATCGCGATCGCGGTGTGTTTCGACAGGCTTTGATGAACCAAACTCTGAAGGTGATGTACCACCTCCAGCTCGATCCGCAGTGGCTGAATCGGCTGTACGAACGTAAGGCGCAGATCAACGTTACCTATGGCGATGAGGCCTCTAAGTCTCAAGTCTCT
>CAZFWL010000325.1:0-4608 GCA_964522775.1 uncultured Halomicronema sp. | reverse complement strand
TTGATGTTTACGAGAGTCCCTCATTCCGGTCAAGAAAGATCGCGGCCTATATGAATAACGACATCGCTTATGCCACAACGAATCGCCCCATTTCGGTTGGGGTCAACGATGGCACTGCGGACGGTAATTCCTTTGTTCAGGTCAGGATTTACGACGGCAGTAGTGCCTGGGTACCGCGCTATCTAGAAGGCAGTAATACGCCCGCCCTTGTCGATTTGGAAGGGTTTAATGATTGTTCGCCAACTGGTGAGGGGCCACCAGCGAATGAATATTGCTTCTTTGTCCAAAGACCAACAAATGTCTATGCTCGGCCTGCCTACGATGCCATTTTGGATGCTCGATACGCAGCTGGTGACACGGCTTACGCGACGACCAACCCACCGACTTCAGTCTGGATCAACGACCCCGATCTGGCAAACGGTAACTCGTTTATTGAGGTCAGCATCTATGACGGTAATGTTGCTTGGGTGCCTCGCTTTAGAGCCGATGCCGATGTCCCGTTGCTGGTTGATCTGGCGCAATGCCCTTAAACGACAAATAAGCGATCGCGAGTAGCCTCAGGGGACGGGTCCCTATCAGATTAACCAAGACAGTCTGGTTTAGTTCAAGAGACCCGTCCCATTAATGTGTCGTTATGGCTGCATTGATGACATCCTCGCCGTGGAAATAGACATGCTATAAAGGGCGTGCCGTCAGGAATTGAGCCACGATCGCGATGGTGGATACGAATTTTCTCGTCAACTTTTTCCAAGCCTCCAGTCCGGGTAATCCGGTCTCGGACCCGAGTTACTACATTGATTTCTCGGAGGTGCGAGGGGGGGACATTGTGCGGGAGTTGGCCAGCACGATTAGCCTCTCACCGGATATGGCTACTACTCAACTGCTGACGGGGCATGTGGGGTCGGGCAAATCTACCGAATTATTGCGGCTGCGATCGCAGCTAGAGGCCGCTGGTTTCCATGTGGTCTACTTTGACTCCGGCAACGATTTGGAAATGTCGGATGTGGAAGTGACGGATATTTTGCTGGCGATCGCTCGGCAGATCAGCGCCAGTCTGGAGCAGGCCGGGATTTTTCTGAAGCCGACGTATTTTCAGCGGTTGTTCCAGAGTCTAAAAGACACGCTGCAAATGCCGGTGGAGGTCAGTGATGTGTCGCTCTCAGTGGGCATTGCCACTATCACCGCCCAGGCGAAAGAAAGTACCGATCTGCGGACCCAACTGCATCAATATTTAGAGCAGCGCACCAAGAATATTTTGGATGCGATTAATGCCGAGCTGCTTGATCCCGGCATTGCCCAGCTCAAGGCGCAGGGTAAGCGAGGATTGGTTGCGGTCGCCGATAGTTTGGACAAAGTGGCACCCAATACGAAACCTGGCGGGCGATCGCAGCCAGAATATCTGTTTGTGGATCGCAGTGAGCAGTTAAAGCGACTGAACTGTCACGTGATTTACACCATTCCATTAGCGCTGGTGTTTTCTGACGATTTACCGACGTTGTTAAATCGGTTTGACGTGCGG
Organism: uncultured Halomicronema sp.; assembly: GCA_964522775.1. Classification (GTDB taxonomy): domain Bacteria; phylum Cyanobacteriota; class Cyanobacteriia; order Phormidesmidales; family Phormidesmidaceae; genus Halomicronema. The sequence continues at coordinate 3,089 of CAZFWL010000325.1, read as the reverse complement.
CCCCTGGTGCTGACGATGGTGCCGGTGAAAACCATCAGCGGGCAAATCAACCCCGACAGCATGGCCAAGCTGCGGCAGATGGTGATGGCGCGGGCCTATCCCGGTTTAAGTGAGGGCGATCGCCTGCTGAAAATCCCGGAAATCTTTGATGCGGCAGACACCCTTGATCGACTTTGTCTGGCGAGCGGGGGCCATGTTCGCAGTGTGTTGCGCTACGTGACCGGATGCATTCGGAAGCAGGGGCAGCTCCCCATTACCCAAGCCACCTTAGAGCAAGAACTGCGCTACGAACGTAATGAACTCTTAGCAGTGATTAACGACGAGGAATGGCAACTGTTGTTGCAGGCGGTAAAGGCGCGCACCTTTCAGGGTAACGATGAGTACAATAGTTTGTTACGGAAGCTTTTCTTGTATGAATACCGGGACAATCGCGGACGTTGGGTGGATATTAACCCTGTACTAGCCGAAACCGAGGTCTACCGACAGTGGATGGGGACGTAGACAACACCATTGGCCGAGCCTATTCGGACTCTGAGCTGCTCCAGCATAATCAGGCCCAGTTGCAGGAGTTGCGGAATGCCCTGCGGTTTTCGGTGGGCAAGTTTTCCCTCATTGCCTTGGGGTGCGATTATCATCGGCTGCGCCACCTGGTCAACCAGGATTTAGTGAGCGCGGGACTGGCGGAGGTTTTACAACTGCCGCACCAGTTCCAAAACCTGCGAGACATTATTCAGCAAACCACCGTCGAGCGAACGCCGCCCGCCTTAGTGATTGTCGGGCTGGACTACCTGAGCCCAGTGGATTTGCAAGCGGTGCTGCACGCCACTAATATGGGGCGCGACGACTTTCGCCAGCAGTTTCCCTTTCCCATTGCCCTCTGGATGAATCGCCGGGTGCGGCAGCAGTTTTTGCAGCAGGCCCCGGACTCCCGCAGTTTTTCCCCCGCCGCGATCGCCTTCACCCTGCCCACGGGCGAGCTAATTCACGCTCTGAAAGTGGGGACGCAGCAGCTGTTCAACACAATCTTGGCGCGGGGGGGCGATCGCGAACTTTCCACCACCTCCATTCGCCTAATTGGCAGCGATGCCCTGCGTAGCGAGTTGGACTTTGCCATTCAAGATCTGACGGCTCAAGGCGTCACCCCCGACCCCCAACTACAGGCCAGCCTCGACTTTTTGCAAGGGCGCGAGGCCCACAGTCGGCTAGAGATGGAATCGGCCCGCGATCGCTACGAGCGCAGTCTGGCGTTTTGGGATGCCCAGGCAAATACCCGTCCAGCGACTGTCGCAGCGGGTGAACTCACGGCAGCGGACGGACGAGCTCTATTGTGGCTGCACCTCGGCTGGTGGTGGCGCACCTATGCAGTGGTCCAGCGGGTCACCTACGACTCATCACTGCGGCAGGCCCGACGCTACTTTGAGCAGTTGGTCGAGCATTTTCGCGATCGCGACGAAACGCCCCACTTGGCTCGCTTCATCCATGTGCTGGCAGAAGTGCTGCAAAAACAGCGCGATTGGACTGCGCTGGAAATCCTCGCGAACGAAGGCATTTCGCTGCATCAGGAAACCGACGATCCGGTGCGCCTGGCCCGCGATCACGGCTTCCTCGCTGAAGTAGCACTCATCAAAGAGGATTGGCTCACGGCCCAAAGCGAAGCGGCCCAAGCCCTGGACATTCTCGATACCGCTGAAGCGGATCTGGACGACGGGGTCACGACTGATCGAGAGCTGGCCCATGCGTTGGGCGTGGCAAAACGGTTTCAACGGGGTTGGTATCGCTTTTTGCTGGGGGAGGCGCAGATGCACCTCAGCGACCCCCGCGCCGCTATCCACTATTTAGAAGAGGCGCGTCGGGAAACCGACCCGGAGGTGGATCTCACCCTGCATATCAAAGTGCTGGAGGAACTGATTCACCATTACTTTGAGCTGGGGGAATACTGGGACGCCTTTTGTATCAAGCAAGCTCTGCGGCGGGTGGAATATCGCTACAACCTGCGGGCTTTTATCGGGGCGGGGGCGGTGCAACCCCATCGTCACTTGGGCACGGTGAAGCAGTTTGACGACATTACCGAAGCGGCGGTGGCGGCGGAAATTCGCGCATCGGGTCGCCTGTACGATGTCGAGCAATTGGCCACCCGCCTGCAAAGCAATCCCCATGCCATTGTGATCGTCCACGGCCCCTCGGGAGTGGGCAAAAGCTCCATCCTCACAGCGGGGCTAGTCCCTCTCTTGCGACGACAGGGCAGTGCGATCGCGGGCAACCCCACTATTCCCCTGCTGACTCAGACCTACGGCAACTGGGCGCAAAGTCTAAACGCGGCGCTGGATGATGCCCTCTCGCCTTGGTTTGAGCCTTCTGAACCCGACGACAGCGACCCCGTTACCGGCACCCTGCTGATGGCCAAATTGCGCCAGGGCATCGGCAAAAATCGCGCTTTTGTCTTGGTGTTTGATCAGTTTGAGGAGTTCTTTTTCGACAAGGACGACCCCCAAGACCGTCGCCAGTTTTACGAATTTCTCGGCCAGTGCATCGATCAGCCTTTTGTGAAGGTGGTACTGGCCCTACGCGAAGACTACCTGCACCACTTGTTGGAAGCGGAAACCGTCATCAATGCCGCGAGCCAAATGCAGGACCAAGACCTGCTCAGCCGCGACCAGCGCTATCCCCTGGCGAACTTTAGCCCTGCCGCCGCAGAAGACGTGATTCGCCAGCTCACCAGCGCCGCCCAATACAACCTTGCCCCCGATCTCATCCAGCGTCTCGTCGCTGACCTGGCCGCCGAGACCGGGGACGTGCGCCCGATCGAGCTACAGGTGGTGGGAGCGCAACTGCAGCGGGCCGACATTAATACTTTGGACCAGTACGCAGCGATCGGCCCCGCCCCGAAAGAAAAGCTGGTGCAGGACTACCTCGCCTACGTCGTCCACGACTGCGGCCCCCCCAATGAAAACCTGGCCTGGCTCGTCCTCTATTTGCTGACGGACGAAGACCGTGAACAGCGCCTCTATCGACCGCTGAAAACACGGGAGGAACTGGAATACGAACTGGCTCTGCTGGAAATGCCCTTTGCGGTGTATCAGCTCACGATG
>CAZFWL010000324.1:0-4610 GCA_964522775.1 uncultured Halomicronema sp. | reverse complement strand
TTTTTTGTTCTCAGCAGAACTACTGAGATACTGGAATAGCCTCACAGATGAGCTTTGGACGGCATTTCTGGGAGGGCAAGCAACACGCGGTTAATTACGTGTTAGATTGAGCTTAACACGCCATTAGCTGCGCGCAACTGGTGGCGTGCAATGTCTAAAAAAGTTGTAAAAGGGAAAGGGGACAATATGTTCTCTAGACGAAGAATTGAGCTTGGTTTCACCCAAGAAGAGGTGGCCAGAGAGATGGACGTGGGCACTAGAACCTTTCAAGGGTGGGAGGCTAATGGATACCCTGGCCCTCTACCTCTGTGGAAGGTTAAGAGGCTTTGCGACCTGTATCAATGGCGTTTTGAGCAGTTGCTCGAAGCTTGCTTCCCTGAAGGTGAAGAGTCTCTTCTAAAAGCCGCTGAGCGAGGCGGTCAATACAACGCAAAGTAGAAACCCCTCTCAGCAGTGGAGTGCTGACAGGGGTGATGCCTAAAACCTAATCACGTTAAGGAATAGACAATTCAATGTTACCCAATACACCAGCCCCGGAGACGGGGCGCGAATGCGATCGGCTGGATGTCAATGAAATCAATCTGGCCTGTGCGAATCGCACCACTTTGGAAAGGATGCAGGCTCGCTTGCGAGAGTCGCAGAACCCACAGCTCAACGCCGCTGCGGACTTGATTGATGAGGCGGGGCTGTACTTGAGTTTGGCGATATCCGGGCATGAGTCGCCCGACTATCCCAACGTCCCTTGGTAAAGCATCCGTTTTAACCCGGCCCTATGGGTTGCAGCCCTAGGCCGGGTTGTCCGTTAAGACAGGTCAATTATGGCAAGAAAAATCTTCTTTACTCCCCAAAACATCAGCGCCGTGCTGGTGGTGGGGCTCTGCTTTGGGGTGAATTGGGGCACCCAAAAAGCCGTGGGCGTTGGGGGCGGTGACGCCCCTGTGACTGCTACGAAAACTGCTGATGCAGCGCCCATCAAACCAGTTGCCACTGACGCCACGCCCCTATCTGGCATGGGCAACATGGGGCCATTCCTCATTGCCGATGATGAGTTGGGGGCGTCGATTCAAGTGCGAGCGACTTACCTACTCGGTGTCGGTCGTGACAATGGCAATGCCAAAACCTGGCTCACCGAACGCCGCAACGATGTGCAGTGGGAGCTCAACGAACTGCGTCAAGCCATTGGCAGCTTTGACGGTGACTCCGAATACTTTGGCCCCAAAACCAATTTGGAATCTGAGCTGGCCGCGACCGAGCTAGCGCTGCATTGGATTAACCATCCGAGCGATCGTAATGAGCTGCCCAGCATTCCCGTGAACCGACCGATTGACTTCTACAGTGCCGAAGATGGCCCCACCCAAGGAGTCGTAGACGATGACCAAACCTAAATACCGGCAACATCGCACCACCCAAGCCTTTTGGGGAGCCGTCATCATGGGCGGGGTGATGGGGGCGGCGGTGAATCCGTGGATTGCCGCGCTGATTGCCGCGCTCGGTACCCATCAAAGTTGGGAAAAGGGGACGCCGTTTAATGCCGTGCGGGCCTGCTTTGGCCTGCTCAGTGAGGGCTGTTACCTGCTGTTTAACCGGGAATGGCAGTTTGTCGATGTCCCGGCAGAGCGAATTAATGGCGCGATCGCCAAACAAACGCCCCTGGCCAACTGGTTTAGCTACAAGGGCAATCAAAAGTTGGGCACCGATTGGCTCTTAGACCTGGCCTTAGAAAACAACCTGGGCCTGTTGGGAGATGAGGGCGAAGGTAAGTCCTATGTGTTGCGACTGCTGGCCTATGAGTTCGTGAAGCGTCACCACGGCAACTGTCGCCTGTTCATTCACGACATTGAAGACGGCTACGGCCATGATGATGAGCGGTTCGACTGGTTCGGCCTGAAGAAAGGCCAGCATCTCTTTACCGATGCCCATGACCTACCCGCGCTGCTGGTTGCAGCGTTGGATGATTCCAAACTGCCCACATTGGTGTTGGTCGATGAACTGAACAACGCCATGGATGAACTAGACGATGATGAGCGGGCCGATGTGCAGCAAGGCTTTAAGGCATTGCGCAACCGGGGCAAAAAGCGAAAAACCCGTTTTGTGATCGGCACCCAAGACGGGGATGTCGGCAGCTTAGGGTTGAACTCTGCCGCCATTCGCAAATTGGTGTGGGTTGTCTTCCCTAAACTGGCCTTTCGCTCATCGTCCTATCGGCTGCTCGACCTCAATGACGATGAGAAAGACAACCTGGCAGCGGTGCAAGGTCAGCTCACCGCTTTCAAGGCCAAAGACACCGATCATCCGGTGGTGGTTTGCCATCACGGCGACATCAGCTTACGGGGCATTCCCCACATCAATAACCTGCCGAAAAAGCTGGAACTTGTGGATAGTGAATCGTCCCCAGATTGGTTTGAGAATTGGTTAACGAATCACCCCGACTTTGCCCCTGATAACTATCAATCAGTAAGCGCCATTCAAACCGCCGTGAATGAGATTTTGCGCTTTGAAAAGTCCAACAAACTGACAGACGAACGGCTCTTAGAACGCAGTGCGAAGCGTGACCACCGTTACGCCTCGATTGAAAAATGGTTTACCCAAAACGGGGATGGGGTGTAGGGGGGTATATTTCCCTCCACATCAATACCACCAATATGTTGGGCGATTCTCCCACAACTCCACAGGCTGTTACCACAGCTCCACAAACTGTTTCCACAACTCCACAGGAGTCCTCCACATGCGAAAACTCATTGGCACTCTGTTCCTACTTTCTATTGTCATCGCCTGGTTTTTAGCTGGGGTTTTTGACCCGCAAAAAGCGGGGGCTGTCGCAGGCAATCGCGTCTTTGAAACCTTGCAGCTTTGGTTCACCTTTGACGGCGTTTCTGAGGACGCTGATGATTAGTGATTTCCTGAACGGGGCGGCAACGCTCACGATTGTTTTTTGCTGTGGTGCCACCGGCATTTTGATGTATTCCCGCGTCGCTCCAGAGCACTACGAAGCCCACACGAAACCCGCCCTCATTCAGTCATGGCAAAGAGTCGAACAGTATCGAAGTCGCTGGACGAACTCGCCGACGAACTCAAGCGAGTCTCCCGCACCGTCAAACGAATAGAAGCGGGTCAGATTCCCCTCAAATTGGCCTCAGTCGGCATCCTGTTGGTGGTTTGCTACACCGGGGCGTTGGTTGCTGAGACCATCTTTTGGGGCCGCAATGCCTGGAACCAGATTGCCGATATCGTGCCGGGTCTTAAAGGGCCAAGCGATCGGGCGGACGACATGGCCAAAGCCTTTGAGATGGTGCCCTTGAAGGAAGGCGATAAAGTCGCGGGGCTGATTGTCACCAGCGGTTATCTCGACCCTTCCCGCAGCAATCCCGCCACGGGTTACGAGCATCGCGGCGTTGACCTCGCCGGGCCAGTGGGGACGCCTTACTTTGCCCCTGGTAGCGTCACGGTGCAGTGCTTTCCCAACGCGGGCAGCGCGGGCAACATGGCCGAGTTTATCCACGCGGGCCTTACCTGGCAGCTCATGCACCTATTGGATGGCAGTTGTGTGAGCGGGCCAGCGGAACCGGGAAAGGTGATTGGCAAGCTGGGTAACACGGGGCGATCGACCGGGCCACACCTCCATTTGCAGTTACTCGACAGCAGTCAAAGCTTCATTGAGCCGATGAAGGGACATGCGGCGGCGATTCTGTACAAAAACACCAGCAACGGCAAGGTCAATATTGATGCCTTGCGCCAGGCCATCATCGGCAAAGAAAGCGGCGGCAACTTTAGCGCCGTGAATCCTGACTCTGGGGCATTGGGCTACGGTCAGGTCATGCCCGCGAATGTGGCGAGCTGGACGCGGGCCGCGTTGGGGCAGTCCCTTTCACCAGCACAGTTTCTGGCAGACCCAGACGCGCAGATCAAGACTATTAACCACAAGCTGAATGAGTACGTACAGCAACAGCTTGATGCAGGCTATTCGGAAGACATTGCGGTGCGGCGAGTCGCGAGCATGTGGTACAGCGGGCAAGCGGGCCTCTACAACGACACCAGCCCACAGCCTTACGGAGGTACGGTCTATGAATCGATTCAGAGTTACACCCTAGGGGTACTGTCAAAGTATCAGCAGCGTAAGTGATGAGTGATACCGATTTTTTTATTCCTCATAGAATGGCAAATTAATTTCCAGGTCGATGTCCAATTCCCTAAATAACGGCCGTCCAGTTGCCGGGTCGATGCCCAATTCTTCACAGTCACGATTGGGCTCTAGCTGGATGCGATTTGGTAACTGGGTTCGACAAAGCTTGGTTTCTGTTAGCTGCTTCTCTGTGATTGTGTTTGACCCCTCCAGATTGACAAGACTTAGATCTGCCCTCTCCAGATTGGCCTCCCCTAGATCCGCCCCCTCCAGATTGGCCCCCCTTAGATCCGCCCCCTCCAGATTGACAAAACTTAGAACTGCCCCCTCCAGATTGGCCCCCCTTAGAGCCGCCCCCTCCAGATTGGCAGACCATAGAAATGCCCCCTTCAGATTGGCCCCCCTTAGAGCCGCCCCCTCCAGATTGACAAAACTTAGAACTGCCCCCTCCAGATTGGCAGACTCTAGAACTGCCCCCTCCAGATTGGCA
>CAZFWL010000323.1:0-4616 GCA_964522775.1 uncultured Halomicronema sp. | reverse complement strand
CCCTGTCATTTGTTTTTTTTCGACTACAGAAATCAACAGGTTCAATCTGGCGGCGATCGTCTACTGCATGAGCCGGGGCGAGTTTGCCTCCGAAGCCTTCAACTGAACGGCAACTCATCATCCGCTTCGAAGCATCCATGGAAATCGCGTACAACCTTTACCGAGAGCCTATCCAAGCTGTCGCCGCGCTACATATATGTGTGCTTGTCCCTTGTTCCTGATGCCACGGCCACCGCCCGAGCAGTCTCCAATCCGGCGAGGGCGAATCGTGATAGCAAGTTGGCCGATAACAGCACCACTGGTATACGGATAATGCGCTAAACCTGGCGGTCGAAGTTGCGGCTGTCCTTTCTCATGTAACTCATTGCCACGGTCTTCATAACTGTGATACTTTATTAGCCTGCTAGGACGTATAGCTCAGTTGGTTAGAGCACCACGTTGACATCGTGGGGGTCACTGGTTCGAGTCCAGTTACGTCCATTTACCACCAAGTAGCCAGTGACTTCATCGCTTCAAAGGTCGCGATGCTTCGATACGAGTGATTTCGTTTTCGATAAAGGTTCTGTGCTAAAACCCTTTAAGTAGATAGCATTCTAGCGATGTGGGGACTATAGTGACTGTCCAGAAAGAAGCGTTGCTTTGGGTATTGGATGTCAGCGAAGCGGCACCTGCGTTCACAAGCTGATCAAACCAGTCCTGATGTTTTGCTAGCCCAAGACCAACCAGATTTCGTAGCATCTGCTATTGCGGACTGTGTGCATTGGTCGGGCTGTCTGTAGCGCAAGTGTCATTTTGGGGAACATCGCCCCCGCATAATCTCATCACGTACGGTTTTCATTAGGAGGCAGGCATGGCTCAAGGTTTTGGCGATCGCGCCTTGTTTAAGCGGCGGCAAATCATCCGAGGAGCGGGTGGCTTTGGGGCAGCCTTACTGCTAGCCAAAGTGGCCGGCTGTACCACGACTACCGATAGCGGCACCGCACCTTCCGAAGCCGAAGACACGACTGCTGCGGCCTCTGACGAACCCATCAAACTCGGGCTGGTCGCCGCCATTACGGGCCCGTCCGCCGTCTCTGGCGAATCTATCACGCGAGGGCTGACCGTCGCTATGGAAGAAATCAATGCCAATGGCGGTGTGGGCGGTCGGCCGTTAGAACTGGTAATTCGAGATGATGAATCGACCCCCGCAAAAGGAGTGGCGGCGGCTCGTGAACTAATTGAGAAAGAAAAAGTGGCGCTGGTATTCGGCGGGCTCGACTCTCCGGTCTCTCTAGCCATGTTGCCGGTCTTCCATGAGCTCGAAACCCCCTACATGGGTGTGTGGGCAGCGGCCACTGGCATTACCCGCAATGGCAATGATCCTAATTACGCTTTCCGGGTATCGGCCAACGACAATATCGTCGATAGCTACCTACTGCGCTATGCCAAAAACGAGTTGGGTGCGACCAAAGTCGGCTTGGTGCTGATTAACAACCCTTGGGGTGAGTCCAACCAGGTCGGATTTGAAGAATGGGCGCCGAAGTACGACATGGAGATTGTCGGCATTGAAAAATTCAACGATGGTGACACCGATATTTCGCCCCAGTTGGGTCGTTTGCAAGATGCTGGGGCCGAAACCCTGTTGATGGTGGCTAATGCGGCACCTTCCGCCGTGGCCATGAAATCGCTGATTCGACTCGGGTGGGATGTGCCGGTGGTGTCTCACTGGGGGCCGACGGGGGGCCGCTTTCCAGAACTGGCCGGTCAGGAAGCCGCCGATCGCGTGGTCTTTATGCAGACTTATAGCTTCTTTGATGACCAATCAGAGCTGGGCGAGTCCGTCATGGGTAAGCTCCAGGAAAAGTATGACGTTTCCGGCCCGCAGGACATCATTGCGCCGGTCGGCACTGCTAATGCCTATGACGCCATGAACTTGGTGGCACTCGCCCTCGAAACCGCTCCCAGCCTCGACGGCCCCGCCCTCCGGGAATCGTTTTATGACCTCCCCGCCTATGAGGGGCTGATCAAAACCTACGAGCAGCCGTTCTCACCAGAAAACCACGATGCCCTGAATGAGGATGATTACATTCTGGTGCAGTGGCAAGATAACCAGCTGGTGCCCTTTAAGGGATAAGTGCCATGTGGTCTCAACTCATTTTGTCGGGCATCGCTGTCGGCAGCCTATATGGTTTGGTCGCGCTGGGTTTTCAAATCACCTATGCGGTTTCCAACACCATGAACTTTTCCCAGGGTGCCTCCGTGATGGTGGGGGCCGTGCTGTGCTACAGCCTCAACATCACTCTGGGGGTGCCAGCCTGGCTAGCGGTACCCATTACCCTGGCCGCGTCCTTCGGTTTAGGACTGCTGATTGAGCGGTTCATTGTGCGTCCCTTTGCTCAAGATGGGTCGAACAGTTGGTTGCTTACCACCATTGCCTGGGGCATCATTCTCGAAAACTTGGCCATGGTGATCTTTGGTAAAGAGACGCGGGGCTATCCTTCTACCTGGGCGGAGCAACCCATTCAACTGCTGGGGTTTGGGGTGTTTCCTGTGGAACTGCTGATTCCCGTGGTGGGGCTGGCAGTGGCGATCGCCCTCCGCATCCTTTTCACCCGCACTCTCCTGGGCAAGGCGCTGCAAGCCGTGAGCGAAAGCCACCAAACAGCCCGACTCATGGGCATTCCGGTAGAACGTATGATTGCCCTGACCTTTGGCATTTCGACAGCGCTTGCCTCCCTCGCTGGCATGTTGATTGCCCCGGTGAGCAACGTCTCATCCACCATGGGTACGCTGCTGGGCCTTAAGGCCTTTGCGACGGCCATCATTGGTGGGTTGGGCAACCCGTGGGGCGTCATGATGGCGGGCATTATTTACGGCCTGGTGGAATCTGCCGCCGCCGGATTATTGGGGGGCAGCTACCGAGAAATCCTGGGCTTTGCCGTAGTGATTTTAATGCTGGCGTTGCGCCCTTACGGGCTATTTGGTCAGGCTCAAGTGAAAAAAGTGTAAGTCAGAGCATGGCTTTCGCAGCCTACTGACTTGAGCGCTGGGTCACCTGCCGCCGTACTGACCCGATCGGCCCCCTAGAGAAATCATCAGAGTTAAAGAGTCATGATCACACTGCGCGGTTGGATGGGGCTGGGCTTGTTAGTCGCCGCAATTGCCGCCACTTTTCTAGTTCCCAATACCTACTACCTCTACACCCTCGGCATGATGGCCATCACCACGATGGTCGTCGTCGGGCTTAATATTTTGGTTGGGCTCTCAGGTCAGGTCTCAATTGGTCACGCCGGTTTTTTCGCGATCGGGGCTTACACCGCCAGTTTGCTGATGCTGAATCTGAACTGGTCGTTTCCCCTTGCAGCAGGGGCAGGCATTGTGGCCACAACTGGCATGGGGGCAGCGGTGGCGGCACCAGCCTTGCGCGTCACCGGCCCTTACCTGGCGATGATCACGATCGCCTTCGGCATTATTGTCGAGCGGGTGTTGATTGAATGGGTGGGGTTAACAGGCGGCTTTGGCGGCATTGGCAGCATTCCTAAGCCCGTATTGTTTGGTCTCCAGCCAGCCCTCAGAGACGTGGTGTTGATCGCCGTCGTCGTCGCATTTATTACTCTCTGGTCTCTAGCCCAACTCAAACAGCATCCCTGGGGCAAAGCACTCCAAGCCGTGCGCGATGACGAAACGGCCGCCATTTCCCTCGGGCTCAATCCTCTGTTGGTGAAGGTAATGGCCTTTGCCGTATCCGCCGCTTTCACCGGGTTAGCCGGTGCCTTCTTCGCGTCCACCCTGGGATTTGTCAGCCCCGACAGCTTCACGTTTCACCGCTCAATCCTGTTTCTGCTGGCAGTCATTCTCGGCGGCATCGGCACCGTCGAAGGCGCCTTGGTCGGTGCCGTCGTGCTGGTGCTGTTACCAGAATTGATCAAAGACTTTGCGACTTATCAACTGCTCGTCTTTGGCAGCCTGCTATTACTGACTCTCTGGCTTGCTCCAGCCGGACTGACCAGCCCCCTCAGTCGTTGGCTCGATCGCAAATCACCCGTTTATCCCTTGCCCACACCTCCCGACATGCCAACCCTCATCACCCGCAATCAGGCGGCTGCCGGGTTAGACGTCGATCAGGTAGGCATTCAGTTTGGCGGGGTACGCGCAGTGAATGCCGTCAGTCTCTCGGCTCAGCCCGGCACCGTGACAGCCGTGATCGGCCCCAACGGGGCAGGTAAAACCACCTTACTCAACCTGATTGGCGGCTTTTACCAAACGCAAACGGGCGAGATTCGTCTCGGCACCCTCGACCTGACCTACCAATCTGGGTTAGACATCGCGCGGGCCGGTGTTGGTCGGACCTTTCAGGCGACCCGGTTGTTTGACTCCCTCTCGGTGATTGATAACCTACGCGTGGCAGCCAAGGCAGGGCATCCTGGCTCGATGCTGGCGGCGCTGATCGGTCGCGGCAAAGATCCCGCTCAACCGGAAAAGACCTTGCTCGAAGTGCTGTCTTTTGTCGGCTTTAAGGGTGATGTCCATCAAATTTCGGCCAATCTGCCCTTTGTGGATCGGCGGCTGGCAGAAATTGCCCTGGCCTTAGTGCTCGGTCCTCAACTGCTACTTCTGGATGAACCGGCTGCGGGCCT
>CAZFWL010000322.1:0-4634 GCA_964522775.1 uncultured Halomicronema sp. | reverse complement strand
GGCTGTCGATGGACAGGCCACCACTTCCCCCATCCGCCCCACCGCAGAGAACCGAACCACTCACTTCGGTCTTTACCGCTCTGGCCAGAGGGGCAGGCCCTTAACCTTTCGTTACAATGCCTGTATATAAAGCGGAATGGCTTCGGGTTGATTGAGGTTGTCCCGCGTTGATGAATTTTTTGAGGTGCCCCATATGAACGGCAATTTACGGGTGGGCAGCCTGTTTGGGATTCCCTTCTATCTCAACGTGTCCTGGTTTTTCGTCTTAGTGGTAGTGACGTGGAGTTATGGCAGCGGTTTAGCCGCAGCTTTTCCTGCGCTGCCGGGCACTACACCCTGGCTATTAGGTTTGTTTGCGGCATTGCTGCTCTTTTCTTCTGTGCTAGCTCACGAACTCGGCCACAGTTTTGCAGCACTGCAACAAGGAATTGGGGTTAACTCCATTACACTATTTCTCTTCGGGGGATTAGCCGCCCTAGAGAAAGAATCCGATAGTCCTGGTGGTGCTTTCAAAGTAGCGATCGCAGGCCCGGCTGTGAGTCTACTACTGTTCGCAGCACTATCGGCCGTTGGCCAAGTCTTTGCCCTAGGTGGTCCAGTGGGTGCAATTGTTTCCTTGCTGGCCTATATCAATTTGGCCTTGGGACTCTTCAACCTACTGCCAGGTCTCCCTTTAGATGGCGGCAACGTATTGAAATCAATCGTCTGGCGCATTACTAATGATCCCAACAAAGGCTTGGCATTCGCGAGTCGCGCGGGTCAGACTTTAGGTTGGTTAGCCATCGGCATCGGTGCAGCGGCAGTTGCCGGCATCAGCCCGATTGGCAACGTGTGGACGCTCTTGATCGGCTGGTTTTTGCTCAGCAACGCGAACCGCTCGGCACAGTCCGCCACTGTACAGCAGCGGCTAGAAAGCCTGACCGCAGCCGACGCTACTGTCAGCGATAGTCCCATCGTGAGCCAAGCGGCTTCTCTACGCGCCTTTGCTGATGACGTATTGTTGAATACCACCGGGAACTGGCGCAAATTCTTAGTGGTTGACGAAGCTGGTATGTTCACTGGCACAGTTTCGGTCGAATCACTACAGACTGTCCCTCGAGATCGCTGGGAAACGACGCTTGTTGCAGACGTGATGCAAACCGAAGCAGCACTGACTGCGATTGAGTCTCACCAGCCGCTACTGGAGGTCATGCGCACGCTAGATGAGAAAAAGCTATCCGTGTTAGCGGTTATTCGCGATAATGGTCAGCTTTTGGGCCTGTTAGAAAAGCAGGAGATCGTCAAGCTGATGCAAGGATAGAGCTTGCTAGCGGCCTTAACCACAGTCGAGTAGAAAGCTAAGCTTTACGGCGAGACTGGCGCGGCTGCTCTAAAAAACTAAGACATCGACTCAACAAAAAGCCCAGGATGCAAGCATCCTGGGCTTTTTGAATATTTGGTGGCGGGGCATGGATTTGAACCATGGACCTTCGGGTTATGAGCCCGACGAGCTACCAGACTGCTCTACCCCGCGTCGGCTTATGTAGTATAGCGAACAAAGTTCGATTGCGACAATGAACTTCTCGAAGAAAGGCAAATTTGTCATTGAGTCGGGGCGATCGCCCTCAGCAACCAACGCAACCAACGTCTAACGGATAAGCTCACTTGCCCTCACTTCCGGCATAACATCACACAGGATGCTTGACTGGGAGTGCCAAACCCACCTCGGGCTAACACGACAGTTATGGTGCGTTGAGTTCAAGCGAAGACGAAATTGACACAAACATAGTCAAGACTTGCTCCTCCACTATCGCCCCTCTATCAAAGGAGCTAGCAAAACTCTGCATCGGCACTTAAGCAGCTGAAGAGCCAGTTTCCCAACACTCAAATTTCTTTCGCAGCATCCTATCTACAGCTATTCCTCAAAAGCAGTTTCAGTGAGATTAGCAGCAGCATTTACCTCCTCTAAGGCTGGCTGCAGGCGGGACTTTGCTTGAGCGACTTCTTCGTCAAAGGCCGCCGCTGCACGCTCAACTTCTGCCTCCAGCGCTGCCGCTGCCGCTTCGTTCGCCGCTTTCAATGTTTCTTGAATGGAAGCTTGTTCCGCTTCGAGCTGTTGCTCTAGCGACTCTCCCATTTCTGGGGCTGTAGCTGCCGTGGTTTGGCGCATCTCAGATGCTGGCTTAGGCGAGGTGGCAGCGAGATCTTCAGGAGTAGCTGACGCACCTTGAGTCACCTCATCGGTTGTTGCATCAACGATCTCATCCACATCGGCAGTCACCGATTGCACTGTCTCGGCAACATCCACAGTTGTTGTTTCTAAGACTTCCGTGACATCCGCTGCCGACTTAACCACATCATTGCCAAGGCTTTCTCGTCTATCGGTAGCCGTTTCTTGGCTGGCAGAGTTTTCCAAATCTAGAGACTGAGACTCTGTCGATGGTTGGCGCAGGCGATCGCTCACCGAGTCCAACTGAGGCAAATCTTCCGGCGTCGTATCACTGCAAGCAACTGATCCCAGCAGCAGGCTGATTCCAGCGATCGCCACAAACAACAGTCGGGTCAAGCGGGATAAGACTGCCTTCAACATAAGCTCTATAAAAAACATCGACATGGCTCATTCCGGCCACATTCGCACTTTCACAAAGACCGCCTGAATCTGACAAGCACTAATGGATAGAGAATCCAATCGGTTTAAAAACATCCAACAAGAGTGATCAGCCACTATTTAGCAATCACCAGCTACCAATCACCAGCGACTACCGTTAGCTCTTGCCCTGTTTGGCCCAGCACGACTAGCGGCAACGTCTCTTCCCCTTCAACCCGATCGAATTGAAGAAATCGGAGTCCAGCAGTCGTGGGTTCAACCGTCATTTGATAGGTCTCACCGGTCCAAATTAGATCGATGATGTCATAGCCAATCAACCACATTTCGGCACTGTTGCCAGCATTGATCTCAGTTGGGCGATCGTCTTCATAACAAGCCGTCATCGCATCGATCCCTGTCCAGACGCCACTGAGGTAGATGGGTTCAGTGCGGGCACTCAACCCATAGGTCGTAAAGGTAATCAGCGATTCTTGCCAAAATTTTTCAAACAGGCTGTGCAGCGGCTCGGTCTCTAGTGCCTCGCCATAGCGGGGATTTGCCATCAGCGCCTCAGTTTGCTCAGCCAGACTCAGACGCTGCCAGTCATCGATCTCACCACAAATGTCGTAAGTGACCTCCGTCGGGGGAGCTGTCGAGATCGCCACTTGGGTCGGGGCTGATTGGGCCACGGGTATGGTCTCTGGGGAACGGATTGGCGACTCCGCTCGAGAGCCAAGGGACGGACAGCCAGCCAAGCCCAAGCCACCAATCAATAGTGCGGCAGTCCCAATCGTCGATAGCGTAAACAGTCTCTGCATCTGATGGATCCTTCATCCTGTAGCGGCAGCCTCAGCGATGACTGCACATTGGATGAGTGGGTAAATCAGGCCCCACTCGTGACGATTAAGTTACTTGCATCAGCACAGACCTCAGTTTGAGCAGAGATCGCGGTTCATCCCCACGTCAGAATTGACTACTCTGAGCCCGATGCCGCAATGACTGTCCCCACTCACGTGACCAAACTGTCCAAAACGGATTAGATCAGCGATGACATGAGTGTTGATCCCAGCGATTAAAGGCCAACGCCTCAGACATGATCGGAGCTTTTCTCCTATGGTCATCGTGGCTGGTTGCGTCATCTACTCCGAAGTTGCCGGAAACCAGCCACGAAAGCATGGGGTATGCCCACCGCCCAGGTCACAGTTATCAAGTCATCCATTGGTCACATCAGCTCACGGACGGCAATGTACTCACGAAGAGGTCGGAGTTTGATTGCCAGATGGCACGTAACCAGGAGGACTGGCGCTAACGATCAGAATTAGCTGAGGAGGGCTGCATGCAAGCAACTTAAATCTGTATTACTTCTAGCACAAGCCTCCTCCGGAGAGTCTCCTATTTTAGGAAACTTGAAATGATGACGGTTACCGTCAGAATCGCTCTGTTTGCAACCGTTACAACAGTCGGTCAGATAACGTTTATCTCTATCTAGTGGCCATCGATCGAGCGCGATCTACTGGGTATTGCTAGCTACCACTGACCACAGTAGTCTCCGTGATCCCCGTCAGTATCCAAGTCATGTCGCACGAGTCCCATGCTCGCGGCACATATAGAGTGAAACTCAGGGAGTGGAGATCTTTTTTAATTTCAATTGTTGTGCCAGCACAGAAGGTAACTGCTGCGCCAACGCACTAGCATGACACCCGAGCACCGTATTTTGAGCTGCCATGGTCCTGCCAGCTTGCCCATGCCACCAGACAGCCGCGATCGCTGCATCCAACAATGGAGAGTGATGGGTGGCCGTGTGCTCTAGCTGTGCCGCAATTCCGGTAACTAAGCCAGTCAGGACGTCACCACTGCCCCCCCGCGCCAGCGCCGCACTGCTTGCAGTATTGAACCAAAGCTGACCGTCGGCAGAGGCAATCGCGCTAATTGCCCCTTTCAAAATGAGGGTACAGTTAGCCGCGATCGCCGCTTGGCTAGCTGCCAGACTAGGGGACTCAGCGGTTTGCCATTGCTGGGGAAATAGACGACGAAATTCACCCACGTGAGGCGTCAGCAAAGTCGCAGC
>CAZFWL010000321.1:0-4639 GCA_964522775.1 uncultured Halomicronema sp. | reverse complement strand
CAGCATGGGGTCGGGAGACCGCTAATCTTGTATGCGTGAGGCAATGTGATTAAAAGGGACGTGAGCGATCGCGTCCCTTTTGTTTTGGAAGTTTCTTGAGTAGCAGCAACGTCAGCAACGAGGGTCATGACAGCCATTTGCCAGATTCTACCCGGCGATTTTGCCAGTGCTGAGGCTCAAACCCTGGTGCGCGAACTGGATCAACATCTCACCGACCTGTATGCGGATTACATCCCCGACCTCTATGGCATGAAGCAGGCCGATGTGGCACAGCCCCGCAGTGGTTTTTGGCTGGCCTACTTGGCGGATCAACTGGCTGGCTGTGTCGCGGTGCGCCCCTCTACCGACACCACGGCAGAGCTGAAACGAATGTATGTGCGGCCCGCTTTTCGCAATCGGGGCATTGGCAAGCAACTGTTGGCGACCGCCGAAGCTGCTGCGATCGCTTGGGGCTACACCCACCTCTGCCTCGAAATGGGCGAAGCCCAGCCAGCCTCACTGCGCTTGTACACCCGAGCCGGGTTTCGGGCAATTCCCTGTTTTGGTAACTATGACGATCCAGAGAGTCGCTGCTATGAAAAGGTATTGATCTGAATCATAACCTTAGTTTTTGGCTTAATCACAATTACTCAGATTTCAAAGCCAAAACCTTGACTGCCTCTACATAAGGCTGAGAATCGAAGGGATATTCTGGGCAAATCGTTATGTGATACATGTAGCCTTCTCCCAACGAAGATGCCTTTTCCTCTTGTGAGTATTTTATAGATTCAAGAGCCGCATTTTTTTTTCTGACTGTGATTTCATCGAATAAATTACTGTCAGTTTTAATCCTCCTTATCTGATGCCTCATAATCGTCCAGCCCTGCTCTTCAATATTAATGTTGATATATGTGGATTTTCGACTTTTAATCCATTGCAGAGCATAGCCAGAAGTGTTTTCTTGACATCTCATTCCTATTTCTAGAAGATCAGCTTTGAACTGATTTAAAGCATCTTGTTTAAGTTGCGTCATATTCTCTTCTAGGACTTGAATACGTTCAATAGAAGCTGCAGTATTTCGAGTGTATTCTGCGACAAGGGGAATCTGTGGGAGTTGAGTATATTTCCTCCAAATGATCTTAGCTACGTAGTCATCGCTTTTGGGATTGACTAACTTGTTCTCATCTTCTCGCAAACGCAGATCCATGAGCATAAGATCATACTTCGGAATAGAGCCTTCAGAAAACATCATGATTTGCATCAGATTTCTAATGGCTGAACAGGAAAAGCTTCTCTTCCTTGATGAGCCAAACAATATGATGATTCGACAAATGCCTGACTTGATATTTTGCTCAAACCTTCGAAAGAACTGTTTCCTCCATTCCTCTTTATTTCTACCTTCAAGTATTCTGTCTTCCGAAAGATGCTCAACTAAGTGATTGAGAAAGTTGTCTGAATTGTAGAGCGATTGACATCCAGATTTAAGGATTTTGCTTAACTCGCTCAGAAATTCTTCCCCCTCAAAATGGATCAATTGTGATTGCAAGTTTGAGGCATAGTTGATGGCTTGCGAATACACTTCTCGTTTGATCTCTGGGTTGCTGTAGAGCTTACATTCTACAAAAGTTAAAATCGCATTGACATCCACAAACATATTGTCAATGGGGCCACTGCTCAGTGGAATCTCTCGGCCAAGCGACAAAATATCAGGTGTATCCGAACACAATTCCGGATTGATTTCTGGAATTCCCGACAGAATTATGCCTGGATTTTTGTGGATTAATTCTTGCAGCTGAGATTCGCTTGTAAACATGCTTGGGCCTACAGAACTCTCGTAGCTGTTTACCCTAACGAACAGCGGGTTCAGCCATGGCGTGAGTATGCCCATATTTGTAGTAGGCAGCGCAGGCTCCTTCTGACGACACCATACAAGCACCGATGGGGTGTTCGGGGGTGCAGCCGGTACCGAAGACCTTGCATTCCCAGGGCTTTTTAACCCCTTGAAGGATTTCGCCGCAGGCACAAGCCTTGTGGTCAGCGACGCGCTGGTGAGGCAGGGTGAACTTGGCTTCTGCGTCAAACTGCGCGTAGGTAGGGTGCATTTTGAAGCCGGAAGCTGGAATATCGCCCAAACCGCGCCACTCGAACTGTTCTCGCACGGTGAAGACTTTAGCGAGGGCATCCAACGCTACGGAATTGCCGTCGCGGTTCACCAAGCGGGTGTACTGGTTTTCCACTTCGCAGCGGCCTTCGGCCATTTGACGTAGCACCATCCACAAAGATTGCAGAATAGCTAGCGGTTCAAAACCAGACACAGTGACGGGTTTGTCGTAGCGTTCCGCAATTACCTGATAGGGCCGCGCCCCGATAACCATACTGACGTGACCGGGACCGATAAAGCCGTCGAGCTGCAAGTCAGGATTGCTGAGCAACGCTTCTAGCGCGGGGACAACGAGGACGTGATTGCAGAACAGACTGAAGTTTGTCACGCCCTCTCGCTCGGCTTGGAGGACGGTAAGGGCGGTGCTGGGGGCCGTGGTTTCAAACCCGATCGCGAAAAACACGACTTCCCGCCCAGGATTTTCTCGGGCCAGCTTCAAGGCATCCAAGGGTGAGTACACCATGCGGATGTCGGCCCCTTCGGCCTTGGCCTGGAGCAGGCTTTGCTTTGAGCCAGGGACGCGCATGACATCGCCAAAGGTGGTGAGAATCACGTTGGGCTGCTGAGCGATCGCGATCGCGTCATCCAGTCGTCCTTTCGGCATGATGCAGACAGGACAGCCAGGGCCATGAACCAGCTCAACGGTGGGTGGCAGTAGCGATTCCAAGCCGTACTTGAAGATGGAGTGGGTGTGGCCGCCGCAGACTTCCATGATTTTGATGGGGCCGGAGCGATCCTGAGTGAGTTGCTCACCTAAGACTTTGATTTCGTGGAGCAGTCCTTGGGCTTTTTGCGGATCGCGAAATTCTTGGACGTATTTCATGGCGATTTTAGATGAGGGAATTTGGATTGCGGATGACTACAGACCGAGGGGTTGGGAAAATCTATCGGGCTAGCGCGGGGGAATCCTCTAAGCCCGCGTCTGTACTCGCCATGGCGGCGTGGACTTCGGCCATTTCTTCGAGCAGGTCGAGGGTGAGTTGGGCTTCGTCGGGGTCGATGCGGTTCATGGCGAAACCGACGTGGACGAGCACCCAGTCACCAATGCAGTCTTGAATAGGATGCTCGTCATCGACGATGCAAGCGATATTGACGGGGCGGCGCACGCCGCCGATATCAACAATGGCGAGCTTTTGCTCTAAGTCACTGATTTCAAGAATTTGTCCGGGGATGCCTAAACACATGGTGTGATGTCCGTTTGCTAAAAGGGCTGGGGGATTGGTTGAGGATGGAAGAACCTCACCGCCTGCGGCACCTCTCCTTACTAAGGAGAGGTTTATGACACTCCGGGTGAGGAAATCTTATTCCTCTCCTTGGCAAGGAGAGGCTAGGTGAGGTTGGACACGTCAAGACGCAGTTCATAGGCATCTAGTTAAGAAGTTTCAGGACTAAGGAGACAAATGGCGAGCAGCGGCGATCGCGCCTTGTCCTAACGCAATCCCGCCATCGTTGGCTGGTACTTCGTGGGGAATGAGGACATTCAAGCCATTTTGCTTGAGCCGTTCTTGCACGGCGATCAGCAACACTTGATTTTGAAAAACGCCGCCGGAAAGGACGATTTGGGTGAGTTGGTGACGGTGGGCGAGGTCGGTCGCGAGTTGGGCGATCGCGGCAGCGAGTCCCAGGTGGAAGCGGGCGGCAATTGTGGAAACGGTGGCTCCCTGCTGGAGATCTTTCAGCAGTTCTGGCCACATCGGAGCTGCCGAGAGAATTTGGCGATCGCTTTCAAGATTGACGGCAAACGCATATGGCGGAGCATCCAAGTCGTCAGGGATAATCTGGGCTTCGAGTTCGATCGCGCCTTGACCCTCGTAACTGCCGGATTCACGACAGATGCCCACGGCAGCAGCAATCGCATCAAATAAGCGTCCCGCAGAAGAAGCGAGGGGCGATCGCGTGCCTGTTGCCAGCATGCGATCCAAAATGTCGCGTGGCTGAGCTTTTAAGAATTGCACTAGCTCCAAATCGCCAAACTGGCATTCTAGAGTCTCCCAGTCGAGAGCATTCATCAGTTGGGCGTAGGTGTTACGCCAGGGTTGCCGAGTGGCTTGAGCCCCGCCGAGCATCGCCATGGGTTCAAAATGGGCAACGCGCTGGCAGGTTCGATAATCCGCTATGAGGAATTCGCCGCCCCAGAGGGTGTCATCGTCGCCGTAGCCTAAGCCATCTAACGCAATGCCCAGAACAGGGTCAGTATCGATGAGTAACCCATGTTCCACCATCGCCGCCGCAATGTGGGCGTGGTGATGCTGAACGCCGTGAAGCGGAATCGTTTGATCGGCGGCAAGCGTATGGGCCAGCTTCGTTGAAAGATAGTCGGGATGGAGGTCAGCGGCGATCGCAGCGGACTCGTGTTCAAACAAGGCCTGATATAGCCGCAAGGTTTCCTGATACGCCTCAAAGGCCACAGCATTTTCCAAATCCCCCAGATGCTGAGAGAGGATCGCTTCGCCCTCACGGATCAGGCAGAAAGTGCTTTTTAGTTCCCCACCCATGGCG
>CAZFWL010000320.1:0-4642 GCA_964522775.1 uncultured Halomicronema sp. | reverse complement strand
CCGTGGGGTGCGGATCAAAGGCTGACGCACACTCACTTCATAAATGTCTGTAGAGCCTTCTGTGCCCAGGTCAAAGGTCGGCTGATTCGGATCAGTAATCTCAAATTCGTTAGGGGTAGCCCTGAAGAGCAGCGTTCCATTCATCGGGTTAATCGGTACCCGATACCCAATTTCATAAACTTTAGAGCCAGCTGTTGTTGTCCAAGTAGCAGAGCTAAACAGGGTGTCGCCTAAGCCCGCAAGATTACGAAACTGGAGGTTGGCACCGACTCGCACATTGCCGACCGAGGGGGGCGAATAGCTATCGCTGTAAATTGAGCCTCCAATGGTGTTGGCTTCTTCAACTCGCACAACCAACTGACTTTGACCAACGCCGCTACCGGCCCGTAGGCTCGCTTCCACGCTGTCAAACATGGGATCGACCCGCAGCAGCCGAAGTTGGTCTTCTAAGCTGCCTTGGTTGAGTGGTTTCGTTCCCCCTTGCGCGATGCGTACCCTGACGTAGTCTTCCAGAGAGTCGGTGCCTTCCACCGAGATTTCTTCTAATTCGCCTTCGATGACATCGATTTGCACCACGCCATCAACTACGGTTTGCGTGCTCACGACCGCCCGCGAGGTGATGTAGCCGTCATTCAGATAGAGCTGGGTAATTTCGTCGGCAGCCTGCTGTAATTCGCCCAACGTGACGTCGCGGTTTTCGTAGGGAGCGACGATCGCTGCGAGGGTGGCATCATCGAATACCGTGCTGCCGACGACAACGACATCAGTAACCGGAAAGGGCGTATCGGCTCCCGGCGGGAGTGATGGTTCAGGGGCTGACGGTTCGGGCGAGGTATCGTCTTCTGGCAAAGGCACGGGGAGTTCTGGCTCCGGCAGACGATCTTGCCCAGGATCAACTTGGGCTAACAAACCAGCTGTGTGGTCGCTATCCGGCGTGGTCGCTGAAGTCACGTCAGCAATTTCAGCCTGGGCCTGCCCAACACTACAAAACGCGATCGCTATGCCACTAGAAATCCCAATAAAGCGCGAGCTCATAGTCCATCATGTCGACACGTCATTCAGATTATCTCTATAAATTCACGAAAAACTTGATTTGCCCGGCAAGATGTATGTTTTCTATATTTGCTGTCTTCTTGAGAACTTTGCCGCAGAGAGCCATCGCCTGTCACATCCAGCGTTGCCAACCGCTAGAAGCAATTCGCTGGGTCGCGATCGCGCTTTCCACATAAATTAGCTATGGGGTTCTGTTCAGAGTCTGGTACGGTATAAAACTTGTGGCTGCAGTGTAAATATATGTTGCGTAGCTGAAGCGGCGGCGGTTTTGAGATGTGTTCAAACATCGGTGCCAGCTTATTCGGCTCAAAACGCCATGTCACATTCATTTTGGAACAGCCGTTAGACCGCTGGAAATGCTTGCCAGGGTAGGTCAGTTGGCTTGATTATCGGCACGTCATCGGGGTAGAAGCTCGTGAGAATCCTGCAAACAAGGGAAGGATTACAAAGCTGCTTGGCCCTGTGGCGACAGCCCGACACAACGGGCAAGTATCCCAACATTGCCTCGGTGGGCTTGGTGCCAACCATGGGAGCATTGCATCCCGGCCATATGAGCCTGATTCATCAAGCTCGTCAAGACAATGATCGAGTGATTGTGAGTATTTTTATCAATCCTCTACAATTTGGCCCCCAAGAAGATTTATCGACCTATCCCCGCACTCTCCAACAAGACATCGAGAAGTGTACTTCTGCCCAGGTGGATGCATTGTTTTGTCCGTCGCCGCAGACCCTTTACGGTCAGTCTGCACCCTCTTCGGAGCGATTTACGCAAGTGGTGCCAATATCCAGTATGACGACTCGACTATGTGGTGCGTATCGACCAGGGCATTTTGCCGGAGTCACGACCGTAGTCGCGAAGTTACTGAATCTCGTAAGGCCCAAGCGCGCCTACTTTGGTCGCAAAGATGCTCAACAACTTGCGATCATTCAGCGTATGGTTACCGACCTCAACTGGCCTATTGAGATTGTGGGCTGTCCCACTGTACGAGAGTCCGATGGATTGGCCTACAGCTCCCGCAATCAGTACTTATCGGCGACGGAAAGAAATCAGGCCACGTCCCTCTACAGGGCCTTACAGTCAGCCCAAACGATGTTTGCCCAAGGAGAACGTCAAAGTCAGAAACTGATTCATCAAGTTTGGACTACCCTTAATCAGGTGTCCGACCTCCAGCCGCAATATGTTGAGGTCGTGCATCCAACGACTTTAGAACCACTAGAACAGGTGACCACTGTGGGACTCTTGGCGATCGCCGCTTATCTCGGTAAAACCCGTCTGATTGACAACACCCTGCTGCGATCGCGACAGCCGATCGTGGCAATTGACGGCCCTGCGGGTGCGGGTAAATCTACCGTGGCGCGGCTGGTAGCTGATCGCCTCGGGCTAATGTATCTCGACACCGGAGCAATGTATCGGGCGGTCACTTGGCAGGTGCTCACGCAAGACATTGACCCCACTGATGAAGTCGCTGTGGCCGAAACTTTGGCCCACTGTCATATTCGGTTAGCTACCGAGCCCGCAGCAGTCCCCGGCGAACGAGGAATGACCCGGGTTTGGGTTAACGACACCGAGGTTACTCAAGTGATCCGGACAGCAGAGGTGACAGGCCAGGTCTCGACTGTGGCAGCTCAACCGACTGTGCGGCAAGTCTTACTAAAACAACAACAGGCTTACGGCACTCAAGGCGGGATCGTCATGGAAGGCCGCGACATTGGCACGCATGTGTTTCCGGCCGCGGAATTAAAGGTGTTTCTCACCGCATCGGTCAAAGAGCGAGCCCGGCGGCGACAGCGTGATCTACTGGCTCAAAATCAGCCACCCATCAGCATCGAGGCCTTAGAAGAAGCCATTGATGAGCGCGATCGCAAGGACAGCACCCGTCGCGTCGCCCCTCTACAAAAAGCTGAAGATGCCGTTGAACTGTTGACCGATGGCTTGTCTATTGAAGAGGTCGTTGAAAGAATCGTTCTGCTTTTCGAAGATCGCCTGCACCGCAACTAGGAAACGGTGAGACAAGCTATCAAATCTCGGTTGAGGAATTTTTCTGCGTCGGGGTTCTTATTAGTGGAGCCCCCTCTCGAGTGAGATACCGGTAATTGCGTGGCGAGCCTATGCTCCAACAGCGATCGAGCGGGATCTTAAGTGAATTGTCAAGGCTTTGGCGAAGGCACAATCAGGCGCGTAGCAATGGCCATAGAAAGACAAAACAGGCCACTAAGAACAGTAAGCTGCCAATCGTGCCAGGTACATCGCCATTTGTCCATGTGGAAGTCGTGAAACAGAGAGCTGACGCGATAAATAGCAGCCAACCAATAATCTGAAACGAATTTTGACGCATTGGTTTAAGCGGCATTGGCCAGGATGAAAGCCGAGAATAATAGCTAACAAAATAATGTTGCATCAAGGCATTGCATTTAGCGATCGCCCCAATCGCAACACCTTCAATTTCGCATCTCCACCGTCAGCATAGAAATGAGATGGAATAAGTTCAAACAGCCATCCCGGCTATGTACTGACAGCATTGGATTTTATCTAGTCCTTATCCGTTCATAGGCTTCATTTGATAAGCCAGCTGACTAGCAAACAAACAGAAACAGCCCCCACAGTATTGCAGGAGCTGTTTCTGAAATTTAATCGGCGACTTGACGTAGCAAATACTTAGTCAAGATCATCCATAGCCAATACTGGCTCAGACTCACGGTCAATCCCGCGCTCAAAGCCTGCTTCAGCCGCCCGTGCACGACCCGCGTGCCATAGGTGACCAATCAGGAAGAAGAAGCCCAGGATAAAGTGAGACGCAGCCAACCACTGACGGGGGTTAACGTAGTTCACCGAGTTGATTTCGGTAATGACGCCACCCACCGAGTTGATGGAAGCCAGCGGCGCGTGAGTCATATACTCAGCAGCACGGCGAACTTGCCAATCTTGAATGTCGTTCTGCATCTTATCCAGATCCAGACCGTTGGGGCCACGTAGAGGCTCCAACCAGGGACCACGGAAGTCCCAGAAACGCATGGTCTCACCACCAAAGATGATCTCACCGGTGGGAGAGCGCATCAGATACTTACCTAGACCAGTCGGGCCTTGAGCAGAACCGATGTTGGCACCCAAGCGCAAGTCACGTACCAAGAAAGTCATGGCTTGAGCCTGAGAAGCCTCAGAGCTAGTAGGGCCATAGAACTCACTGGGGTAAGCCGTGTTGTTGAACCAAACGTAGCAGGAAGCAATCAAGCCCATAAGGGATAGTGCGCCCAAGCTGTAAGACAGATAAGCTTCACCATTCCAGACAAACGCTCGGCGTACCCAACCAAAGGGCTTGGTCAAAATGTGCCAGATACCACCGCTGATGCAGATGATACCGACCCAGATGTGACCACCGATGATGTCTTCCATGCTGTTGACACCAATAATCCAGCCGTCACCACCGAAGGGAGAACCCACGACGTAGCCAAAAATTCTCACCGGGTTAAGCGTTGGATTCGTGATCACACGAACCGCACCACCACCGGGAGCCCAGGTGTCATAAACCCCACCAAAGAAGGTAGCTTTCAGCACTAACAAGAAAGCACCACAACCCAGCAGAATGAGGTG
>CAZFWL010000319.1:0-4643 GCA_964522775.1 uncultured Halomicronema sp. | reverse complement strand
GTCAGGTGCTGATCGAGTAAAGTGCGGACATCTTCAACGGCAGCGTCTTCCTCCTCCAAAAAGTCATCGACATCGCCCAAAAATTCCCGTTGGATCGCCGTGGCCACTAGGTGCAGCGCTTGGGGATTGCCGCTGTAGCGATCTATCAGTGTCTGACTTTGGGGATTGGTTTCATCCAGATCTAGTCCCTTGGTTTGCAAAATCTCTCGCCCAGCAGCGGGGTCGATGCCAGTGACTGACCACAACCGTACGGGCAAGCGATCGCCTGCCATGGGAGCGAGTTTTCGCGGACATTCACGGCTGGTGAGCAGCAGACAGCTTTGATGCTCTGCCTCCCCAATCCGGCGGATCAGTTCTCCATAGCCCTCATACCCCTCACGGAATTGCCCCGTCGATTCCGCCTGCAAGATGGACTCCAGGTTGTCCAGTACCAGCAGGCAACGGTGCGATCGCAGATAGTGTAGCAAGCGGATAATCCGCTCACCCAAGCGGCTGGGCAGATTGATCTCCGTCTCCTGCTGATCCGAAAGAAACTGAATCAGCCGCACCAAAATCTCATCCAGCGGCGGCGCTTCTCGCAAACTGCGCCAAATTACATAGTCAAACTGCCCGTGAATCTGATCTGCCAGCTTCGCTGCTAAAGACGTTTTGCCGATGCCGCCCATGCCCAGCAGCGTCACCACGCGGCACTGTTCCGTCATGACCCACTGGTCCAGAGTCGCCAACTCTTCTGTGCGACCAAAGAAAATGGTGGTATCAGGCTTTTCCCCCCAGTCAATTTTGGGAGTGGAATTGTTATTTATCGTTAGGGACTGAGTCTCAGATCGTTGGGGCGGCTGTTCGGGATATCCGTAGTCAGCAGATTCTATGTCTAAGTCAAAGGCTGCAAAAAAGGCCCGCACCGAAGTTTCATCTACAGGGTCTGTGCGATCGCGAATTCTCTTGAAAGTCTTGGTGCTGAGATCAGTCCGTTCTGCCAGCTCTGCCTGGGTGAAACGTTTGCCGTACTTTTCCTCGTCTTGGGCGGCCGCGATCGCGGCTATTAATCGGGCATGACCGCGATCGGTAAGGACAACACCGCGTTGACGATTGCTCATGAGGTTGGGGGCAGATGACGACTCGGGAAAATCGGGAATTTACCAGGAAGTTTAGGAAACTTGCCTCGATGATAGGCGATTTATTCGGCCACTGCCCAGGCGCTGAAATGCCTGTCATCAAGGCACTGCAGCGCCTTACCGTAAAGTCCACCAAAGTTTCGGCCAACTTTCTCTTAACCCGCTCAACTTTCCTGGAGAAAACCTGACGCCCCTCGCATAGTAGGCCTATCCACTTTTGCGATGCCAAGGAGTCGTCATGAGCCTTTCCGACTTTCTGCAAAACACTGACCTGTTTCCATTACAAGGGCAAGGCATTGTGCAGCAGGCCATTTTGCCGCCCTATTCGGGACGCGTTCGGTTTCGGGCGACCTACTGGCCCGCTCGCCTCAGCCAAACCACGACCCTGGGCAAATTGCAGCCTGGCGATCCAGTTGAAGTTGTCGGTCGAGACGGGCTGACACTCCTCGTTCAGCCCCTGCCGCCACGGCAGGAATCGCCATGAGACAACAGCAGCCCCGCAAATGGCTGCTAGAGCTAGCCGCCATAGCATTAAAGTACTTTCTGCTGAGTCTTGCAGGCTGCACGATCGCTTACATCGTCTCAGTCGTTTTTGACATCAGCCTTGTCAGCGCAATCGCTATTCTTGTGCTGGAGCAGATTCTTGCCCGAGCATTCATCTTGGTGGGTTGTCTAATCGCCATCGCCGCGATCGCAGAATCATTGAGGTATTGAATTATTACTGAATTGCTAAATGAGTTTTTCTGACCCGTGATGCGAATATGGGCGAGCTTAACTGAGAGTAGGCAGCCATGCCGCGCTCACCAAATTTTGATCAACGGTGGCCAAGTGTAGACCGTAGTGTAAAGCGGTTGCCGCGATGAAGCGATCGGCAGGATCTTGATGGGGTAACTTGATCTGACGGCTCAAGACAGCAATCTCGCGAGTCAAAGTTGCGTCTATGGGTTTCAGCACCGCCAGAGATTCGCGAATCCACTCGGTCGGCTCCGATTCAAGGGTAACTTTGTCTTTTTCGACTAGCAGCATAACTTCCCACACGCTAATCGGACTCAACCACACCTCAGTGGTTTCTTGCACAATTGCCCTGCGCAGTTCATCGGAAAGCCGAGGATCTTCACCTGCGTACCAGAGCCAGATATGAGTGTCGAGCAACAGCTTCACTGCAATACTTCCCACTCGCTTTCTGGCACCACTGGCGACACAATATCTCCATGAATAGAGATGGTGCCTTTCATATAGCCAAAAGGTGCACGGCTGGGTTTTTCAGTAGGCGCAGCGGATGCTTCGGACTTTTGCACCAGCTCTTGCTTTAAGGATTGGAGCAGTAGTTCAATCACGCGAATGCGCT
This sequence comes from uncultured Halomicronema sp., assembly GCA_964522775.1. Taxonomy (GTDB): domain Bacteria; phylum Cyanobacteriota; class Cyanobacteriia; order Phormidesmidales; family Phormidesmidaceae; genus Halomicronema. The sequence continues at coordinate 2,180 of CAZFWL010000319.1, read as the reverse complement.
CCTCGATAGAAGCTTGCTGCACTTTCTCCAGTACCTCAGAGTCCAACATTAGCTTCTCCAGAACGCAGTTGGCTTCATTGTAAAGCGCGTTTTCCAGAGCGCCCAATCTGTAGACAGATAGTTGTAGTGATTGAGCTGGGTTCGTGTTGAACCCATGGCTACGAGCCTGAATCGTCATTTTCCCGTCTTGAAAAGCATTTTCCGAGCGGTGACGAATATGCTCAATCAGCCCATCCAAGTCGTACTACATATAACTGAGCATCTCCGTCATCGTGTCCCTGTTCACCACATGCTCTATTTGGTATCCCTCCGGCATCATATAAATATGCCCTGTGTTGATGGCGCAAAAAAATCACAACACCGTTTCGGGATAGTGTTCTCAGGGATGAAACCCCTGCTAAGCAGAAAAGAACAAATAGAAGGACTCAAATAGCGCTGGATTTTCACATATCTTTACTCCAAAAATATGAAGCCCCTGACAGAAAGTGAGGGGAAAAGCAACGAAAGATACAGACAACTTTGAGTTGTGCTTTGGGGTGTTAAGAAACCGTATCGTCTTTAACCAAAAAAAATAGCCTGAGTACTCAGGTATTTCTACTCAAGGGATGCGGCGTTTAGTCCTGTATAGCTTTTCCTGTAAGGGTTTTGGGTGAGTGCATAAAAGGTCGATGGTCGAGGTGAAAACGCCTGCCCCTATTCGATGAAATACTCGTACCCCCATCTAGGAAAAAAGTTTTTGGCTATATAACTTCAGCGGTTGAGCGGTTGAGTACAGGCCTAATCACTCAATAAACCCTATGGGGGGAATTACCCAATTCAAGGTTAAGGCGGTTGATATAACTCCTTCAACGCCAAACGGTAATCGCGCTGACCGAGATTTCACAGGTTGCCACCCTTGACGCCTTCCCTAGCTCACCCGTTAGCGAAGTGCCCCTCACAACCTCATCGGAAAGCCTCCTCAGCATTTGCGATCGCCCTTAAGCGAGCTCCGGCTGAAACTCACACGCTAAAGAGACGTGGCCCGCTGCGTCTCTTTTATCCCTCCTTCACCGGAATCCTCGCTTAAGCCCCTATGCGACTCCCACATCGCGGCGTTGTCTGGACCCCACCCACCCTGAGAGCCCATGACGCCACCACCCAACGCTCAACTCACCGCCGAACCGACCCTCGACATCACGCTCACGAAGACTCAAACCAAAGTTAAGTCTGCTAAATCCGGCAGCAGCTGTGGTTGCAGCACCTCTGGCAAGCCGAAAGAGATGGATGACAAGATGCGGTCTCGCATCGAAAACCATCCCTGCTACAGCGAAGAAGCGCATCACCATTACGCCCGGATGCACGTTGCCGTGGCTCCGGCCTGCAACATTCAGTGCAACTACTGCAACCGCAAATATGACTGTGCCAACGAGAGTCGTCCCGGCGTGGTCAGCGAATTGCTAACCCCAGAAGAAGCGGCGCATAAGGTGCTCGTTGTTGCCGGTAAGATTCCTCAAATGACGGTGTTGGGCATTGCGGGCCCTGGCGACCCCTTGGCGAACCCCGAAAAAACCTTCCGCACCTTTGAACTGATTCAAGAACAGGCTCCCGACATCAAGCTGTGCCTTTCAACCAATGGTTTGATGCTGCCGGACTACGTCGATCGCATCAAGCAGCTCAACATCGACCACGTCACCATCACCATTAATATGGTGGACCCCTCGATTGGGGAAAAGATTTATCCCTGGGTTCACTATCGCCGTCGTCGCTATCGCGGCATTGATGGAGTGAAAATCCTCCACGAGCGGCAGATGGAAGGATTGCAAGCCCTGCAAGAGGCGGACATCCTTTGCAAAGTGCACTCCGTTTTGATTCCTGGCGTTAACGACGAGCATATGCCAGAAGTCAACGCCGCTATCCGAGAGAGAGGTGCTTTCCTGCACAACATCATGCCTCTGATCTCGGCTCCGGAGCACGGCACGTACTTCGGTCTGAACGGTCAGCCTGGCCCCACGCCCAAAGAGCTCAAAGCCGTTCAAGACAAGTGCTCCGGCAATATGAAGCTGATGCGCCACTGCCGTCAGTGTCGGGCCGATGCCGTCGGCCTGTTGGGTGAAGACCGCAGCCAGGAATTCACCAAAGAGAAGTTCATGGAAATGTCGGCGGACTACAGCTTGGAAACCCGCCAAGCCGTCCACATTGGC
>CAZFWL010000318.1:0-4649 GCA_964522775.1 uncultured Halomicronema sp. | reverse complement strand
ATCACCCATCGCGAATCAACGGAAGAGACGCCTAACTACTGGCAGCACGACTTAGTCACTGGGCAAACGACAGCGCTGACAGACTTTACCGATCCCCGTCCTTGGTATCACGATTTGGTGCCGCAGGTGATTCGTTATGAGCGGGCCGATGGGGTGCTATTGTCGGCGACGCTGTATTTGCCACCGGGGCATGATCCGGCGACGGACGGTCCCTTACCAACGCTGCTTTGGGCCTACCCTCAAGAGTTCAAAAGTCGAGATGCCGCCTCGCAAGTTACCACGGCAGAAAATGCCTTTCGTCGTCCCTATGCCTACGATCCCCGCTTTTTGCTGACCCAGGGCTATGCCGTGGTGATGGGGCCAACCATGCCCATCATTGGGGAAGGTGATGTGGAGCCGAACGACACCTATGTTCAGCAGCTCACGCAGAGTGCTGAAGCAGTGGTGAATTACCTGGTCGAGCAGGGAATTAGTCAACGCGACCAGCTGGCGATCGGGGGGCATTCCTACGGGGCGTTTACGGCGGCCAACCTGCTGGCCCATACCGATTTGTTTCAAGCGGGGATTGCAAATAGCGGAGCTTATAACCGCAGCTTGACACCGTTCGGGTTCCAAGGTGAGCAACGCACTTTTTGGGAAGCGACCGATACTTATCTTGATATGTCGCCCTTCACCCATGCCGCGCAGATTAATGAACCGTTGTTGTTAATTCATGGTGCCAATGATGAAAATGCGGGTACCTATCCCATCCAAAGTGAAAGACTTTATGGCGCGATGAAGGGGCTAGGGGGCACCGTCCGTTGGGTTGAGTTGCCCTTGGAAGGACACGGCTACCAATCGCGGGAGGCAGTTGGCCACGTGCTCTGGGAAATGGATCGTTGGTTAGCAGCGTATCTGAAAAATCCCGCTCCTCCGCTCTCTGCCGCTACACAACCGGAGGCGATCGCTCCCTGATTAACCTCGTAAAATTACGGGCATTCTGGAAACATGGCGACATGTCGAACTACAATGCCTGACAGGCTAGGCCGTTAATGTGTTTGTCCATTGCACTCAAGCATTGTCAACTTGCCTAACCCAACCACAGGATGCTGCTGTTAACGAACCGTTCCCTTTGATTTGAGTGCTGGAGTGTGACAGAATCCGCGACGTCTGCTCAGGAAGTGTCTCCACTGGTTGGAGACGACAACGAAATCATTGCCGATCTAAAAGTGAGCTCGGCTGACCGCATCTTGTTCTACCTAGCCATCAGTGTGATGAAGCTAGGCGGGCATCGTTATGGCTCATTTCTCGAAGCTGCTAACACTGCTGCCAAGCTAGCGATTTACTCGTCTTATTTAGAACAAGGCAACAATATTCGTAAAACGAGCTTTTTGCACCATGTTGAGCCTAAGCGTGTCAGGGCGATCGTCAAGGAGGTTGAAGCCTTTAAAGCTGATGGTAAATCTCTCACAAGCTTGAGTGATCAAGAGCCCTACTACCTCATTGGTCTTCCCTTTCTCTGGCAAGAAAAGTATCCCTGGAAAGCGGGGCAGTGTCGCCTCAATAGTCACCATCTAAGTGCCAAAGAACATGAAGCCCTGTACGCTCAGTTGCCAGTGGACCTGCCTGCGGCGAGGTTTTTAGACATGCTGGAGTTCTTAGAGCTAATCAAGCTACTCCATGAAAAATCCCAAGCCGAATATCCTGTTAATCGCCGTATGCCGCTCAGTGAAGCGCTGACTGAGCATATTAAGTTTCGACTCTTACACTCTGGTACGGTCACTCAGGTGGACATCCCCTTTTTGTCGATCCCGATTTTTGCGCTAACGCGCACTCACTACGCCCCTAAAGGTGAGAAAGAACGTGTTTTTACCATGCTTGATGACTTAGCCCGCTTTGGTAAGCTCATGCAGGGTTGGGTTGTTGAGCGACCCGATGTGTTGCGAGGCTTGGAAGTGTTTGATGTGGCTCCGGAGCAGCGAGAGCAAGCGCTAGCCGAACTCGATACTATGCTCAAGGGCTGGGCCGACAAATATCACCAAGAGGGCGGTCACCCGATGATCTTGCAACTGGCTGCCGGTACTCGTGAGCCCGGAGAAGCTTGACCTCCGGCCTGCGTCTAAGTCCTGCCCGCTATCAATGACCTGCTGATCACCGCTCCTTCTGTTCTCAGTAAACGCTGCTGCGATCGCAGTTCATCTTTAAGCCAGTCATCCTAAAGCTAAAAAATGTCCAGGCATTGAATGCTCCCTTGGGTACCGAAGCCATGTTTCTTGGTGCCTCCTAGGGGTGAGAAAACAGCGCTGGAATTTGCATCGCGAGCTCGCCTAATACCTTGGGTGAGGAGTTGTCGATTTCACATGACCAGCGGTTTTGGACAAGACTTGTTGCCTAGATCGCTTGGTTTGGCTATGTGATGAAATGGGCGATCGCCATACCCACTACTAAAAGTGGCTTTATTGACGAGACTTTTCATGCCGTCCATCGGTTCGAATTAGATAGAGCGTTATGAACAGGTCATCGAGCAAAAGGTCTGTGCTTTGGCCGCCGCTTTGACTAAATTAAGAATTTTTCGTTCACAATCTTTACCAAGCCAGGTCAGCATCCCAGCTCAAAGAACTATTTCATCTCAGCGAATCGGCAGATATAAATGCTCATGGCAAAGAGATTCACGAAACAAAAAGACAGTGAGACCGTTCACTCCTTGATTGTTAAAAAATGTCAAGATTCGGGTATCTTGTAATAGCATCCAACACCACACTCCATTCATCTTTAGCTCATGATTCAGCAACTCGAACAACTTAGCGCCCAGACTGATGGCCGCTATGCTACTGACGATGAACTTGCTTTTTTTCAGGATTATCTTAAGACAGCGCGGCTCCGTTTTGCGCTATATCAAAAAATGCAAAAGCTAGAACCTCAGATTATTCAAAAGGTTCTGACTGAGTTGAAAACGAAAGAGCCCGATCTTCTGGTAATTAATGGGTGCGACTTGACGGCTAAATGGCAGCGAGATACCGTCCGTTTGCTACGTTACGCCGCGACTGCACTCATTACCGACGATGGAGATATCTTTAAGGAAAGAATGTTGCTCTGGTTTCAGACCATCATGAAATCCTTCCAGGCTGAACGGAGTTGTGAGGCTACCTATAGAGCCATGCAGCAGGTGCTCAAAGCTACCCTCACTCCCCAAGAGGCTGCTTTGTTCTGCCCCTTAATTGAGATGAGCCGAGTCACTTTGGGGCCCACGCGTTCTTGAATAGGCGGAAGCCATCCATCAATAGAATTGGCTTGAGATTTTCAACTCAAAGTCGCTTGCAAAACTAATTTTGGCGGCATTGACTAAACCCTAATCAGATAAATGTCGAGGACGATTGTCTGATTACGTTTATTTGCTATCTGTAAATCCCCTGATATCTCATCGCAATCTAGGGGTTTTCACTTTCTTTAATCACCGTATATTCCCTCGTTTAATGCTTTCTGTTCTTTTCTTCTTGGCCCTTGACAAGGCAAGACGAACTACAGGGGCTTAAGATTCTTTGACTTTTTCCGGGAATCGTTGATGTTGGTTTAGCGGTGGGCACATTACTGTTAACAGTTCATTGAAACGAGCTTCTCGGGCAGGAAACTATGTCAACCAGTGTATTAACCAGCAACCACCAACTTCATGACCGCCACCCTAAGAAGCATAATCACTATAGCTTCAAGGACTTTTTCCAATTCAACCCAAAGGCTGGTAGCGTGGTTGATTGGAACGGTAGCCGCAATTTTTTCTCTAGCGAGGATTTTATTATCGGCCTACTCGAAGGTCTCGAAGAAGAGGTCGGTGAAGCCTCCGCTGCCATCATGTATTCCATTGGTTTGGAATGGGGTAAACAAGATTCTTTATTCTTTGAAAGCTGGTTTGAAAAAGAATTTGGCATGAGCGCCCGGAAGGCTAATCTCATGTTTTTGCTAGAAACTTGGTGGTGGCCATTTACCTCTCAAGGCTGGGGGCGTTGGGAAGTGGATATGAGCGATCGCAAACAGGGTTTTATGTTTATCAACGTGTTTGACTCAGCAGTGGCACGTACCCTTGGCGATGTCGGTAAACCTGTTTGCCACATTTATGCCGGTTTATTCGCGGGCTTTTTCACCGAAATGGTGCGTAAGCAGTTGAGCTGCATTGAAATTCAGTGCTACTCCATGGGCGAGACCTATTGCAAATTCCTGCTAGGTGGCAAAGAAAGGATTGATGCAGCTGCCTTTTGGATGAACGAAGGGGCCACCGCTCGAGACATTGAGAAGCGTCTTCGTGCTGGAGAGGTCCAAGGATGAGCACTACACTCACAAACGGTCACCGCAATAGTCATCAGGCCATGGATAACAGTTGGTCAACAATGTCAGTGCGCGAATTTTTTGAGCACATGCCTTGGACCGGAATTCCCAGTGGTCCTCCTCGAGCTAACGCGGATAGTATCGCTGTCGGATCGACTGAAATTAATGAGTTGGATCTCACTCTTACGGTAGGGGAATACTTCAACCTGTTGCCTTGGGAGGGTAAGCCAAACATTGCCGCGCCAGTAGCACCTATCGACATCCAACCTGATTTGCCCGTTGAAGAAGACATCACCTTAGATGGCTTTGCTGATCTTTTCTAAGATTGCCAGTTCTGCTTTTATTCAGAGCTT
>CAZFWL010000317.1:0-4663 GCA_964522775.1 uncultured Halomicronema sp. | reverse complement strand
TTGACATTTTTCCTAATAAAGAAATCCTTGGCTTAAAATCTATTGGAAAAATGTCAATATGCCTTGTTTCATGATCGCAATAATTTTATTTTTCCCATATTAAACCTGGGAAGTGCTGAGAATATTTGCGGAGATCATGTTCAGTCTTATGATAGAAATGCAAAGACCTTATAAAGGGCGTTGACATGGGTGCTGACACAATACGATCAATGATATGGACAGAAGGCTTTCTAGCAAAGATACGCTCCGAAAGCGCTTGGAATCTCTACAGCCTCGGCAGACGCTTGGCCAATAAGCCTTTTATAAGGCATATCTATAAATCCGCTTGTTAGCCAGTTGACCATACTGCTAGATATCGTTGGCCTAATTGTTCAAGTTTTGGGAACTATAACGTTCTACTAGAACTGCTTTTCAGTTCTTTACTCCTTCAAAAGAATCCTTATACAGCTGTACTTCCAAGTTTTACTCAACTGTCAAGCTCCTTAAACACAGCGTCGATACCCCAAAAATCGGTTTTGGCCGCTTATGAAAATCCTCCTGGTTGAAGACGATCCTATTTTTACGGAACAGCTATCGACTGATTTAGCTCGTCAAAATTACTTAGTTGAAGCCGTACCAGATGCTGAATCAGCTTGGGATTATGCCCAGTCCACCATCTATGACTTATTTGTTATTGACGTTCAATTACCGGGTTCAGATGGCATTTCTCTATGTCGTAAATTGCGCCAGGCAAATCACGACAGCGCGATTTTACTCCTAACTGCTAACAGTAATAATGCGGATAAGGTTAAAGGGTTAGATGCTGGGGCCGATGACTACGTCACTAAGCCTTGTACAGCAGAAGAGATCGGTGCGCGTATTCGTGCCTTATTGCGTCGCCCCCGAGACCATTTGCTGACTGTTCTGCAATATGGTGATTTGCGATTAGACCCAAACACCTGCGAAGTTTTTTATTTAGACCAAGAAATCACTCTTTCGCCAAAGGAGTATAACCTTCTGGAGTTGTTCCTCCGGTATCCTCAACGCGTATTTAGCAGTGAGGTCCTACTAGAAAGACTTTGGGGTTTTGAAGAACCCCCCGGCGAGGAGACCATCCGCACTCACATCAAACGCCTGCGTCGCAAGCTAAAGCAAGCGGGGGCAAGCCAAGTTATTGAGAATATTTACGGCATGGGGTACCGACTGAACGCCACTCTCGTCGCTGACAACAGCACATCAATTGACTCAGCTTCAAATTCAACAGCTCCAAAGACCGGAATCAATGCGGTGCCCAAAACGACACCGGAGCCCCTGCAGGCCACGGCCAGAAATGCGGCCATGGGGCTTATGGAAAAATTCCGGCCCGAGTTCCTAGATCGATTAACTAAGTTAGATCAGTTTTTAGCAAGTTTGGCCCGCGGTGATCGCTCCGAGCAGCTTCAGCAACAAGCCCAACGTGCCGTCCACAAACTCATTGGTTCACTAGGCATGTTTGGACTAATTGAAGGGTCACGGCTTTGCCAAGATATTGAGGAGCTTTTGAGAGCTTCTCAAGGTGAGGATGTCAACATCGACGAAGCTAGCTTGCAAGCGTTAGTCAGGCAGCTACATCAGCAGCTTGATCCAATGTTGACAGTCCCCGCTTCAACTCTGAACGTTCTGGTATCAAATACAGGAGGATCAGATGCGTCCAACAGTGAAACCCCTCTGAAGATAACCTTTATTACGAACAGCCCAAGCGACTTTACCGGATTACAGGCGCTGACTCCTCTCACATTTGTACAGCCGGTTCAAGCCCATCATCAAACATTAGAACTCGCTCCAGATTTAGCCATACTTGATATGGCCGCTTTCCGAGAAGCGTCACAGGGGTGTTCTCTACTAGCTGAATTGGTCAGCCAATTCCCTGACTTACCGATCATTGTCTTAGTAGAAATTGATGACTTTCAACTGCGTTTGGACGTTATTCGCTGCAGTAATAGCTGTATGTGTGTCTCACGCACGCTGCTGCCTACTGAGCTGTTAGATTGTGTGAACACCTTATACCGCGAGTATTTAACCGCCAAATTACATATTCTGACTGTTGATGATGACCCCGTATTCTCTGAAGCTCTAAAAAATCAATTAACGGCTGAAGGCTTCAAAGTCACGACCCTGAATGAACCCCAGCAGCTTTGGGAATCCTTGACTCACACACATCCCGACCTACTGCTATTAGATTTTGAGATGCCTGAAGTCAACGGAATTGAGCTTTGTCGTATTGTGCGTGCAGATATCAACTGGCGACATTTGCCGATTCTATTCTTGAGTGGACAGCAAGATCCCGAAATCGTTCAGAAAATTTTTCACGCGGGGGCAGATGACTATATTTCGAAGCCTGTAACTCATGCCAAACTGCTTACCCGTATTTTTAGCCGCATTCGTCGAAGTCGACAGATGGCAGACTAATCTGTTGTTGTTTTGATGAAAGTGAATTGATGCATAAGTTTACTTTTTGATGCGACGTAAATTAGTAATACTTGTATAGCCTCCCTTGCGCTAGTCTGGCGTGACCAAGGTCTTGAAGCCCTTACTTAGCAGGTGCTCACGCTGTTTGTTGTTATGCCTCAGACAGACCAAAACTTCACTATGCTCGCTGTTGCATGAAGCAATTTGTCTGTCTGTCAACCTTGGATGGAGGATTCTGCCGTTTAGATAGTATGCTCTGATGATGACGGATAGAACTTCATGGAAAATAATTACTGTTTAGTAAGCTCGGGTAGCTAAGCCCAAACTATATGTAAACGATTAAAAGATTTAATTACTAAGACAAATGAGCCAAAAGTGCATCTTATTAATTGATGATGAATCGGATATTCGCGAAATTGCAAAAATAAGTCTGTCGATAACAAAACAATGGGAGGTCTTGACTGCCTCTTCTGGTGAGGAAGGCGTTATTACAGCTTCTACGCAGCAGCCGGATGTCATTTTGCTTGATCTAATTATGCCTCGTACTGGGGGGCTGGATACTCTTAAGCTACTAAGGGAAAGTGAGAAAACTGCCAACATTCCGGTCATTCTACTAACCGCTACAGCAAAACTAGCCCTTAAGGCAGAGTACGCTCAACTGGGTGTTGAAGGAATTTTAGTCAAGCCATTTGACCCTGGCACCTTAGGAGACCAAATAGAATGCCTTCTAACGTGGGAGTAATTTACTCCGTTGTTTCTAAACCCAAACGAGATGTTTTCCCAAAAAAGAATTGCTATCCCAAAGAGTTATCCCAGCATCTCTAGGCTAATAACAAACTCTCAGCTTTTTCGTAACATACAGGTTTAGAAAAGAAATACCCCTGCATTTTATCGCAGCCAAGATCTTTCAGGGATTGGAGCTGCTCGTTGGTTTCGATCCCTTCTGCGATCACATTAAATTTCAAATCATCTGCTAATAGCATGATAGCTTTACTCATGACCCAATCATGTTTAACCACAAAAGAGCGGTCAATCTTAATGGCGTCGAAAGGAATCTCTTGAAGCCGAGAAAGAGAGGAATAGCCGGTACCAAAATCATCCAGATAAAAATTGATTCCCAAATCTTTTAGCTTGTAAATCGTCTCTAACGCGATCTCTAAATTGCTAATAATTTCGCTTTCAGTAATCTCTAAAACAAGCGTATTCGGATGAATATCATAACAATCCAAAATCGCTTTAACCTTTTCACTAAACGACGGATCTGTGAGCTGAACAGAAGAAAGGTTGATGCTCATCGTCAATGGGGCGTGAGCAGATGCACCTTGTTGCCAAGCATGCAGCGCTTGACAGGCCTGTTGAAAGAGATATAGTCCTAATTCATGAATAAAACCGCTACTCTCGGCGATCGCTATAAAAGTCTCTGGAGAAATCGGGCCTTTAACAGGATGCCACCACCGGGCCAATGCTTCGAACCCAAGGATCCGATTCTCTGAAACTGAGAAAATTGGTTGGTAGTGTAAGGAAAACTCTTGATTACTAAGCCCGCTTTGCAAATCATTTTCTAGCTGCAAGTTTTCCATTTCTTGCCGCGACACCATCGAAGGAAGCAGATTAGATTCTCCTTCTAAAGCGTCGGCGAGACGGGTTAAGCGATCTGTAGCTAAGATGGCCATGTTGAGTAATCGATCAGCATCCTCACTGATGCAGTCAAAACTCTCATGTTTCAAAAGCTTTAGCGCACCTTGAAGAGAGGTAATAGGTGTACGCAATTCATGACGAACTAGATTTGAAACATTTTCCAATTGCTCTAGTTTTGGATCAATCAAGTTAGATAAATGCAAAATGCTATTGGTCACGATGTTGAGGGGATTAAAATACCATTCGCAAAGAAAGTGAAGCTCTTTTAAGACTTCGCAAGCTGGCTATGGGTGTACATCAGGATGCTGCAACTGCTGCGTTTGACTTAGAAACAGGCTCTGAACTAGTAGGCCTTAGATTTTGCCATAAACAGTAACCCTTATCAGAGGCTGTTAGGCAAACGTGGACACCCTCCTCGGAGAGTTGATACGCGTGATCGTAAGCTTTTAAGCGTTCTGTGGACTTATATGATTTGACCTGCATGTACAGTTCATTTTGATAATACATCCCAACCTTGATCTGGTCTTGCCAGTATTTGAAGGTTTCGATGACGGATTCTTGGATAACTGACGGGAGCATAAAGCTTATTACTGTTGGT
>CAZFWL010000316.1:2663-4671 GCA_964522775.1 uncultured Halomicronema sp. | reverse complement strand
CTCACATTCAGTCACAGGCCTCGACTCCATCGTCTGCTCATTTGCCGTTATCACCGCAATCGCCGCTTCCGCATGATGCCCGGTTGGGCTAAGGTAGCAAGGAAAATCAATCATTCGCCGTTGCACATTCTCTACTCACCATGACTGACGACCCCCAAGACACCTCATCGCCAACACCCGAAAATTCTGACACCCCTACCGCTGAAGCAGCGCCAGCAACAGAAGCTACAGAAAATACTCCTAGCTTTGGTTGGAATGCTTATGCTGAGCGGATCAACGGTCGCTTTGCCATGGTCGGATTTATTGCGCTGCTGCTAGTGGAGCTAATTACCCGGCAAGACTTTTTCACTTGGCTGGGCTTCTAAGCTGCCAGAGAGCCGCAATTCCACGAGTCATCAACATCTACTCGTGGAATTGCGGCTCTCTGGCAAGATTTTCAGATTGAAAATGCTCCCCGTAACCCCGCATAATCTTTTTCTCTGGCGGACGATAAGTAAGCCCTTTGCTTGTGAGTTTGCCTAAACTAACGAGGGATTCTGCCATTTTGACGGCAGAGGCAACTGCATCAATAACCGGGACTCCGAGTCGCTCTTCTAGCTGCTTTTCCAACCCACTCATGCCAGCACAGCCGAGGCAAATCGCTTCTGCTCCATCTTCTTCAATGGCTAATTTGCTGGCCGCCACAAGAAAATCGACCGTGTGAGCGCGCTCGTTTTGCGTATCCAATACGGACAGTGAAGTGGTGCGAATAGAGGCACATCGCTCGGTCATGCCTGCTTTCTGGACGGTTTTTTCAGCCACTTCTCGGGCCCGATGTAGTGTTGTCACGACACTCCACTTGGCCGCTAGCATATTGGCCACATAAAGACTCGCTTCCGCAATGCCTACCACTGGTTTCGCCGTGATTTCTCGCGCAGCCTCAATGCCCGGATCGCCCCAACAGGCCAGGATAAACGCGTCCGAATCCGTATCTAAAATGATCTGCTCCAACACGCCGGGAATCGCTAAATATTCATCATAAAAACCTTCGATGGATTCAGGCCCAACTCGCGGTGTGACGGCAATGATTTCAGTGTGGGGAAACTTCGCCGCCTGAGCCGAGGCGTCAATATTTGCCGTCATCGGTTGACAGGTGTTGCCATTGATGATTTTGATGCGGCAGCTAGGCTTAGTAGTCATAACATCTCCCTGACGAGCTCGGATGTAGGGGCGATAAGCGTCTCTACAATAATCAAACCTTAAGAGGCTAACTGTCGGGGAATAACATATAGAGCAGTGGAGCGATCGCGAGCCGACTGAGAGAAAGCCTTAAAAGAATTGCTTGCTCGGGATATCTCGCCCACACGGTACATAACTATTTCCGGTGCCCGCGATCGCTTAAACGAAGCAACCCAAAATCATTCCGACCAGCAAGATAAAGCCAAGCAAGACGCTTTGACGAAAGATTTTGCCATAGAGCGACGGATGCGGATTGTAGAGACCGAGCAAATATTCCTCACGGGCCCAAACTGCGATCGCGCCTGCCAAAGCTAACCAATAGGGCCAGCCCAAAGACATCACCACGCCCACAGCAGCAAGGCACACCACCGTGGCCGTAAAAAAGACCGTAACGGCAAGCGGCGTTCGTTTACCAAAGAAGATGGCGCTGGAGTTGATGCCCAGTTGCCGATCAAATTGTCGATCGGGAATGGCATACACCGTATCGAATCCCAACGTCCAAAAGATGACGGCGGCCCAAAGGAACCAAGTCGCCAGTTCCAAAGTGCCAGTTACCGCAGCCCAGGGAATCAGCACAGCAAATCCCCACGCGATCGCCAGTACCAACTGCGGCACCGGAAACACCCGCTTCGCCAGGGGATACAGTACAATCACCGGCACGGCCGCCACACAGAGCCAAAAGCTCAAGGGATTGAGGTAAAACGTCAGGCCATAGGCGCAGAGAAACATGATGACTGCGAGAGCGATCGCCACCTGTACCGATAATGCTTTAGCTGCTCGCGGTCGAGTT
>CAZFWL010000316.1:0-2653 GCA_964522775.1 uncultured Halomicronema sp. | reverse complement strand
GCACCTGAGGATCAATGTCGCGATCCCACAGGTCGTTGACTACACAACCCGCCGCACTCGTTACCACACTGCCAACAAAGATCACTGCGAGCAGCCCTAACGGAGGTGTTCCCCGAGCCGCCAAAAACAATGACCACAGTGCTGGCACCATTAAAATCAATCGCCCAGTAGGCTTATCCCAACGCATCAGCCGCAGGGCCGCTTTCCAGGTTGGTTCGGGACGGGGCAGATCGCGCGTTTCCATAGTCACAGCAACAGGTTTCCACTCTTCAGCATAGCCCTGTGAGGGATTCTCGCTCCAAGGACAAATATTGGTTTTCACCAAAATCAGACCAAAAGATATACGATGCTCGCGATGATATCCCGCACCCTCTATTGGTGCGAGATTAAAAAATCCGTCCTCGCCAGAGTCCAGCTATGCCATATCAGAAAGCAAGTTCAATAAATCCTCTTCAACCTGAAAGCCATCAACTCTTCATAGACACGAAGGGTATTTCACGAGACATCTTGAGTATTTATAGTTAAAATAACCATAAGTCGCCCAGAGTTTGCTATGTCACTCTCTCCTTTACAGGCCCTGCCTGAAGATTACAGTTTGCTGACGGATCTTTATCAGCTCACCATGAGTGCTTGCTATGTGGGTGAAGGACTCGATCAGCGGCGGGCCAGCTTTGAGCTTTTCACCCGCCGATTACCCCCTAACTATGGCTATTTGATTGCCATGGGCTTGACTCAAGCCATCGAATACTTGGAGGCGTTTACGTTTAGCGATCGCCACCTCGACCAGCTACAGGTCACGGGAATTTTTGCCCATGCGCCGACGGTCTTTTGGGAGACATTGCAAAATGCCCGGTTTACGGGAGATGTGTGGGCGGTGCCCGAGGGAACTGCCATTTTCGCGAATGAACCGCTGCTGCGGGTTGAAGCTCCGCTCTGGCAAGCCCAAGTTGTTGAAACATATTTACTCAACGTCCTCAACTATCAGACGCTGATAGCCACACGGGCAGCTCGCCTGCGAGATGTGGCTGGCCCTGAGGCGAAGCTGCTGGAATTTGGCACTCGTCGCGCCTTTAGTCCCCAAGGGGCAATGTGGGCGGCGCGGGCGGCTTTGGGGGGTGGTTTAGACAGTACCTCCAACGTCTTGGCCGCACTGCAATTGGGACAAAAGCCCACCGGTACGATGGCCCATGCCCTAGTGATGGCGATCGCCGCTCTAGAAGGCAGTGAAACTGACGCGTTTGAAGCCTTTCATCGCTACTTTCCCGGTGCGCCGTTGCTCATCGACACCTTTGATACGGTGGCCGCAGCTCAGCGCTTGGCTGCCCAACGTGAACAGGGACAAGCTGCCTTGGCCGGGATTCGGTTAGATTCCGGAGATCTCGCCGTCCTCTCGCAGCAGGTGCGCGAGTTACTGCCTGATGTGCCCATTTTTGCGAGTGGTGACATTGACGAATACGAAATTGAGCGGCTGAAGCAGGCTGGGGCCGCGATCGATGGCTATGGTCTAGGCACGCGACTGGTCACGGGGAGTCCCGTAAACGGTGTTTATAAACTGGTCGAGATTGATGGCCTTCCCGTCATGAAAGAATCATCCAGTAAGGTCACTTACCCAGGGCGGAAGCAAATCTTCCGGCAATATGAGGGCGATCGCGCCATTCACGACTCCCTTGCCCTCGCTACCGAATCCCCCGATCACGGCGTCCAGCCCTTGCTGCAACCCGTGATGCAAAACGGGCAGCTCATTGCGCCCTTGGATGATCTGGCCACCATTTCCCAGCGCACGGCCCGATCGGTGGCCTCACTGTCGCCAACGGTACGGCAAGTTCAAGATTCCAGCCCTTACACTGTGGAGATTACGCCCGAGCTGGAGCAGTTGACCCAAGCAACCCGACACCAGACGAAATCAACGGTAGCCAGCAGCAGGCATCCCTAACCGAGCGACGGAGAAGCGCCTCTCCCTTCTAAACTGTGTTTTTGGTTCCCCCCGTATCTGCACCCCACGTTCTGACCTACCGATGATGGAACAGCCTATGCGAATTGCCCTATTTGGAATGAGTGCCGATCCACCCCATCGGGGCCACGGCAGAATTTTGCGGTGGCTTGCCCGGCATTTTGACCATGTGGCAGTGTGGGCGGCAGACAATCCGTTCAAGGAACATCAATGCCCGCTGCGCGATCGCCAAGCCATGCTTAAGCTGATGATTCACGATCTGCCAGTGCCGCCCGGTCGCATCGCTTTGTACGAAGAACTCAGCCATCGGCGCAGTCTAATCAGTGCCCAGCAAGCGCGGGAGATGTGGCCCCAAGCAGAACTCACGCTGATCGTGGGGGCCGATTTGGTCGAGCAGTTACCCCGCTGGTACCAAGCGACCGAGTTGTTCCAACTTGTCCATGTCTTGGTCATGCCCCGCCCCGGCTACCAACCCTCAGAGGCAGCCCTGACCGCGATTCGTCAACAGGGGGGGCAGGTGGAGATCGCGGAAACGCTCAAGACCTTTGAGGTGTCGTCGTCTTACTACCGTCAGACCGAAGACGCTAAAGCCTTACCCGCCGCCGTTCGCGCTTATATTAACCAACGAAATTTGTATCCATGCACGGAAAGCTCCAAAGAAAAACAAGCCATCTCTTAAATGCCGAACCCTTGGCCGACTTC
>CAZFWL010000315.1:0-4677 GCA_964522775.1 uncultured Halomicronema sp. | reverse complement strand
CCGTGGATGACGTCGTCATGGTCGCTGCTGCCCCAGCCCCGATGCAGGTTCGGGTCGAGTGGCCCGACGGCCATATCACCCACGAGTGGGAACAACTACCGTCACAAGTGGACGGCCTCAAGCAGGCACTGCTAACCATTGCCCGCCAGGATGGGAGTACCCTCATCGCGCTCAATGCCCTGCGCGAAGCCGATTCCCTAGAAACTGACATGGCGCGACGAGCGATCGCTCTGCACCGCGAAGATGCCGAGGCCCTGATTTGGAAATTCGCTAAATACAAAGCCCTTGCAGTGGCCCTCAACCCGTTTGCCGTGCTGGACTTGGCAGGCGGTTTCATCACCGATTTGGTCATGATCCGTTCATTAGCCAAACTCTATGGGTTGCCCATTACCCAGCATGAAGCGAAAAAACTGTGGCAGGCGATCGCTAAAAGCTCAGGCACTCTATTGCTCAGCGAAGTGGGGACCGGACTGCTGTTAGGTACGGGCAAAGGGGCCGCCGCTGTGTGGAGCATGTTTGATAGCGCTGGTGGTTTTTCTGCCATGGTGAGTGTGATGGCCGCCCAAGCTGGGGCCTCTGGCTACGGCACCTACGCCGTGGGCAAAGCTACCCAAATTTATTTGGAGCAGGGCTGTACCTGGGGCCCTAACGGCGTCAAAGCAGTCATGCAAGACATCCTCAACCAGATCGATTCAGACTCCACCGTCTCTCGCCTGCGTCAAGAGCTTGAAGCCCAACTGCTAGCGAAGAGCGATCGCTAACGGCTCCTCTAACAATACTCTTACTAACAGTTGGGTATGGTGTCTTTGCTCAGCCGTGTGCTAGCCCAAGTTGCCCCAAAACATTCAAGTAATGGCCACAGTTATCTCCTCATCGGTCGGACAGATCCGAAAGAAGCTGATCGAAAGCTGAGGTTATCGGGATTTGCCCCCCTCAATTTAAAAATGCTTGAGTCCGGGATACTACACATTTATTGATAAGAAATAAAATTCAGCCCCGAGAAAATCGGGGTTTTTGCGTAGAAGCCATCTGGCATGCTTGGGCAACTTTGAATTAAGCAAAGTACTGATCGCATTGATTAACTGCGATTTGGTAAGCATCTACCCGCGCAAACCATGACATTCACAAGACAACGTTGCTCGATTTTAGAGAGCCACTATCACCACAGCTTTCCTGCTCAGACTGCGCAAGTTACTGCAGTCTGCATTTTGAATCACGACGGGCCTAACTACACAGCCACATCACCTAATCTCGCTCGGAATTATCCCTACGCTGGCCTGCTTCGATACTTCCTGCAATCTGCATGGCAAGGCATTTGTTCTCCGAGCGATCGGCAGGTCTTCAACTTACTGAAGCTACTGCTACGCCCACCAGCCATTTAGTTACGCAATCTGTGGCTGAGACGCCGCGTTTCAGATACCCAAGTTCAACACTTTTTCTGCTGTTGGGCCCACGCCCCTAACACTCAAGCTCATTTATTACATCAAATCTTGCGAGGAGACTCACCATGCCACTCAATCCCGGCGATATCGGCTTCGTTCAATACAACGCTGACAATCCAGACAGCTTTGCTTTTGTTGCCCTAGTCAACATCGCTGGTAGTGAGGTAATTGAATTCACCGATAAGGGTTGGAGAAGCGACAATACATTCCAAACTGGTGAAGGAATACTCACCTGGACGGCTCCTGCTAGCGGCATCAGTGCGGGCACCGTGGTAACCATCGTGGGTGACGGCGATTCAGTGAATGTTGGAGGAGATAGTGACCCTGCTGTTGCCGGCACAGTTTCAGAGACTGATAATGGTTTTGCGCTTGCTGGTAACGGAGATCAAGTTATCGCGTTCCAAGGTTCACTTGCCGCCCCTACTTTAATTGCGGCTATTCATAGCGAAGGAGCTGATTGGCAGACTGGTACAACTACCGATACAAATGAGTCAGACCTTCCACAGGGCCTTACTGATGGCACTAGTGCCATATCAATTCCTGAAGTTGATAATGCCGCATACACAGGGCCACTCACTGGCAACAAAGCTACTCTGCAGGCTGCTCTCTTTGATGAAAATAATTGGACTACAAGTAACGCTAATAATCAAACTTTTGCTGGTGGCAGTTTCACTGTTACTGGTTCAGGCGGTAGCGGTGGTTCAGGCGGTAGTGGCGGTTCAGGCGGTAGTGGTGGTTCAGGGGGGAGCTCCACGGTTGTTGTAGATTCGCTGTTTCTGTCGCTGGGTGTGTCGGCGCAAATCGGCTTTGCGGGTGTAGGTCAGCCTGTTCAGACCTTTGGCTATGTGGTCAATGGCATCAATCTCGAAAATATTTTTGATGAAGGTTACTACTTGGCTACTAATCCCGATGTTAAGGCGGCAGTGGCTGCTGGGGTTGTAGAGTCTGGCTACCTACATTTTCTGACTGCCGGTCTGGCTGAAGGCCGTGAGCCTTTCTCGTTTTATGACGAAGATTTTTATCTCGCCAATAATGCAGATGTGGCGGCAGCCGTACAGGCTGGGGGCTTGACTAGTGGCTTGCAGCATTTTCTGCTAACCGGCCATGAGGAAGGGCGTGATCCCTCTGCCGTATTCGATAGCAGTGATTACCTCCTCAACAATCTCGACGTCAAGGCCGCGGTTGATAGTGGCGTTATTGGCAGTGCGTTTGAGCATTTTGCGAATGCAGGCTTGGCGGAAGGACGACTGGGTGGCCTGTTGTTTGATGAGCGTTACTACTTATCCAATAATGCAGATGTTGCTCAGGCAGTTACAGATGGCGTGATTGGTTCAGGTCTCGAGCATTTCCTCGCGGTTGGCCAGACCGAAAACCGTGATCCAAGTGCAGGTTTCGACCAAGACGCTTACTTAGCTCTGCATGGTGATGTGGCTGCTGCCTTAGCCAATGGTGCTCTCAAGAGTGCATTCTTCCACTATGCGGCCTTTGGTATCGCTGAAGGTCGTGCGATCGCGTAAGCCAGAGCTAAAGAATACGGCCGAAGTCCTAATGATTTATCTGGCGTCTGGATGTGCTGACCTGCCAGCCGCTTAAGGATGAGATGCTCGTTCAGATTGCAGATCTCTGATAATTCGTGTATCCACAACAGCATTTCACCGCCCTTTCCAGAAGATGACCCTTTTGGAAAGGGCGGTGAACGGCTATTTAAAGTCAGTTGAGCTAAATTAAGTCGGCGTTGTCTTCCAGCATTTTTAAGTCGGTATCCGGAGATGTATTCCCAGTGGGAATGTCGACATTTTCAGTCTGGTCTGAAGGCTCATTGTCATTAGGGAAATCTGTCTCAGCTGCTGCCGCATCAGGATTGTTATCGGAGCGGCTTGCTTCTAAGGAATCAGTACTCTGTGCTGGTGTCGTATCTTGATTGATGAGGTGTTCATCATCAGTATTGGGGCTCACACTTGGGGCTATTGACGCCTTGCCTTCACTGCTTTCCGTTACTGACTCCGGGGAGCCCTCAGAATTGATCAACGATTTCCGCTCTGCTACATTTTCTGGCAAAGCAGAGCCATCGTCTGCAGCGTTTTCAGTCACTGCTGACGTCTCGTCCAGACTTAGTTGATCCGGAATTGTGGACTGAATATCAGTGTTCTGCTGACTGGACTGATCCTCAACCATGACCTCTGCATTGACTGACTCCATGTCAATTGCGTCAGCTGGTGAAACTTCTGAAGTGGGCTCAGCCGGATCGTCTGCTGTCGGGATGTTCTCAGTCGTTTCTTCCTCAACATCCTCTTGTGCCGATTCCGAAGGAGTCGCGGCATCGATGTCATCGATCGCTTCTGGCAAGACGACAGGCGCTGACTCAGTTACAGTATCTGCTTCGCTTGCCTCCAGTTTCTTCTCTATGTCACCAGTCTCAGGAGCCTCTGGCGCAGTAGTCGAGACTGATGGTGGTAACTCATCGTCTCCCAAAGGTAAAGCTGTTTCCTGATCGTCATTGTTAGTAGAGGAATCGGGAACACCTGTTTCTGGAGTGCTCAGTTCTGTGGCGTCTTCTAGTTGAAGAGTGGGTGGCTCGTAGCTAGGGTCGATCAAAACTTTGGCTTGCGCTAACGGTATTTCTCCCCGTACGAGTTGCGACAGGCCATCGCTGCCACCGGGCTGATAGTCAATAACCCGGACTGTGGTGTTGAGTGCGTTATCGATGAGATTCCCGTTTTCGTCGATGAGTTCTAGCTTGAGCCAGTTTTTTCCCGGCTGGAAGCCTTTTAGATAAATTGGTTGCCAGCGATCGAAAACGAACGATTCACCATTGATAGTGCAGCGGATGCGCCAATCAGTGATCGTTTCGTCAGCTTGGGCAACCAGGTGAGGGGGCGCATTATTGAGATGAAAATCGAGGAGAATTGGCTCGGCCCCGTAACTGTCTTGAGGCAGGTTATACGTCAAGATCGGTTGGCTGTCATCGGGGTTGTTTTGAGGTGAAGCTGCAAATACATTAAATGTGACTTGATCGTAAGCGCCTTCATTTTTGAAGCTTTCCCCCCAGGGTCTAACGGCCACGAGTCTGAGGATATGGGTACCAGGGGATAAATTTTCTAGCGTAATTGGCGCATCGGCATCGTAAATAGCCTGATGGGGCAGATCATCTAAAAAGAGATGCAAATGGGGCCCGAATCCAAAAGACTGATCCTTATATATAGGAAAATCCCGAACTTGCACTTCTACTTGCACA
>CAZFWL010000314.1:0-4683 GCA_964522775.1 uncultured Halomicronema sp. | reverse complement strand
CTGAAGGGGCAATGCGTCCTGATACCACATCGGTAAATGAATACTGCGCCAAGCTCGTTTGTGAGCCCGGCCAATTAACCCAGAGTGGTTGGTCTAACGGCGGCAATGTAACAGGTGTTGCCTGACGCTGTCCGTAGCTATCCGCGATCGCAATTCCAAAAGCCGGTTGCTGGGCCTGCAGTGGGAATATTTGATGTACCAAGCCCTGGCTCTCGGGGCTGTCAATAATGTGCCCAGTGGCAATCGCAGCTTGCTGCAAAGGGGCTACGGGCATTAGGGTGTGTCCGCTTCCATCTACCGCTGAGGCCAGCACCACATTGTTCGCTGATGCGATCGCCTGCGCAAAAGCTTCGTCCCCCGGCCTCGGCTCAACAAATAGAATATTGAACCCAATGACGGTGGGCTGAGCTTGTGATAACTGCAACAGCAGTTGGGTGTAATAGTCGCGTGGCAGAGGAAATTGCCCCAATTCGGCCAGTGTTTTGTCGTCAATGGTGATCACAACAATGTCGTCGTGCCACGACCGCTCCCCTCGTAGTCGAAATAGCCCACGATAAGCTGCTTCTTCTAACGGAGTAATCGCTGCCGGATACAGCCCCACCATGACAGCAGCGGCCAACAGTCCCGGAAGCAGCCGCCAAGCTGTCTTAGAGAAGGGCAATGTCATAGGTCGTCACATCCCCCAGTGGGGTGACAATGCGGACATGCAGACTCGCGCCGCGAGAAGCCAGCGACTTGTAGCGAAATTCTCCCGTAGGTGCCACATCCTGGAGTTCACCTTCCACATACACCTGATTGATGGGGTCAATCTGTCCAGCTAGCATCAGATAGCGCACCTGGCCGCGGATCGTCTGTTCAATCTGGTAGTCAAAGATCGGCTCTGGCGGAATCGGCTGTGGCGGCAGCGGCGGATCGCCTGAGCGCATGAGTGTTTGTAGGCCGCCGGTGACATTTACAGTGCGGCCCTCTGCGGTCGCATAGACTGCGCCACTTTCGGTGGCGATCGCCGTGCGCAAATCATCAGGGTGCACAATTATCCCAAACTCGGTACCGCGCACCCCGCTCACCCCCGACGGGGTCTCAATTTCGAGTTCGGAACCTCGGTGAGTAAAGCGACGTAAATTTAGAATGACGTTGCCGTATGGAACATTAAGGCGGGTAATTTGTCCGTTATCACTGGCGAAGTCCAAAGAGCGGACGGCGAGTTCCGTATTTTCGGCTAGGGTAATTGTTCCGACCCCCGTGTCGACTTCGAGTACGCATGAGGCATGGGCTCCGGTACGAACCCCATCTCCGGCATGAGCCAGCAAATCACCCACCCGAGCCGCCGTGGTGGTGCTAGTGGTGAAATATTCAACCTCACCGGAGAGCTCGCGGATGCGTAGCCAGCGATCGCTTCTCACATCGATGGCGTTCTGTGCCCATAACGGGCCAACAACCACTAGGACGCTACTCAATAGGGTCAGAAAAAGGGTGATCAGTGCTCGACGCCGAAGCCTAGTCGCAAACATTTTGCTATTGAGGTAGATGCTGACAGAAGACTAGAAAGAAATGGCTTTGGCTAGGCTGGAGTTGCCTACCGGCATAAATTCAGGGGCGGGGTTGAGCAACGCTTGAAATTGGCAAAGTAGACGCTCTAGTCGTGAGCGGGCAATTCATTCATATCCAATGATATTAGACACCACTGTGCCTGTCATGGCTATGTGGGATCAAAGCGGACGGGCCTAAACTGGACCACGAGTGGATGCCTGAGTAGCCCTAGTAGGCGATCTGTCCCGATGGCTTATGGATCCGTAATTGATGCTCTGGCAGGTGGGGAAATTGCCCATCCAAAAATGAGGTTAAGTTCCCTGAGGGCTTGTTAAAAGAGCGTTACAGTATGAACAACTGCGATCGCGCCATCTCCAATACGGTGTACCTGTAAGAGATAGCGCTGTATTGTTCGCGATAAAACTGTCTGGATAGCATTATGGGTTTAAAGCTTCACAACCTTTTTCGTCGTCTCAAGCCTCTAGTTAAGCCAATTATGGCGATCGCCCTCGTGGGTGTTTTAGTCTTTGGTCATGCTGATGGTGCTCTCGCGGCGCGAGCCGGTGGTCGCATTGGCGGTGGTAGCTTCCGGGCGCCCACTCGGGTTGCCCCAAGTCCGTCTTACCGCAGCCCTGGCGGTGGTGGCTACTACCCTGGCGGTGGCTTTGGCTTCCCCTTTATGATTCCGCTATTTGGCTTTGGTGGCGGTTTTGGCGGGTTGTTCACCATCATTCTGTTTATCGGTTTAGCCAACTTTATTCTGCGTACTGTCCGTGAGATGGGCAGCGACAGCGACGGCATGGGGGCAGTCGATAATCCTTCCGTATCCGTGGCGAAGCTGCAAATTGGCCTCTTGGCAGAAGCTCGCTCTCTGCAAGAAGATCTCAACCGCATGGCGCTGTCGGCCGATACCTCCTCTTCCACTGGCCTGACGCAGGTACTGCAAGAATCAACCCTATCTCTGTTGCGGCATCCCGAGTACTGGCAATATGCCACCGCTCAGACCGAATCTACTCGCTTGTTGTCCGCCGAGCAAAAGTTCAATCAACTGGCGTTGGCTGAGCGCAGTAAGTTCACGGGCGAGTCGGTGAGCAACGTCAACAATCGGTTGCAGCAAGCCGCAGCGAAGCCGGCTGAGGCTGGAGATCTGGCGACGACTGAACCCGGTCAATATATTGTGGCGTCGGTGATTGTGGCGACTCAGGGCAAGTTGAATCTGCCCAAGGTGTCATCCACTCAGGACGTGCGTCAGGCCTTGAGCACGTTGGGGGCTGTTTCTAGCGATCGCCTCCTAGCGGTCGAAATTCTCTGGACGCCCCAGGCTTCTGGTGAAACGTTGACTGCAGATGAAATGATTGCTGAATATCCCGAATTGACTTTGATCTAGCGCTGCGTGGATTATTCCAAGCAATGATTGGCAAAACCGCCCGAATCGTTTTTGGTTCGGGCGGTTTTGTTAGAATTTGAGACTGCACTATGGTTCGGGAACTTGCAACGATGACGGGATCTCAGGCGACGACGGCAAACAGCGCTTCTAGTTCAGTTGATCTTTTGCCGGTTGCCCAGCGCACGCGAGCTGCCGCCCAAGCCCTGGCTCCGCTTTCAACAGAGACGAAGAACCGAGCCATTGCCGCGATCTCCGATGCCCTGCAAGCTCATCGGGATGAAATTCTGGCGGCTAATGCGGCTGACTGTGAAGCCGCGATCGCAGATCAACTCGCTAAGCCCCTCTACAATCGCCTCAAGCTGGATGCGGTAAAGCTGGCGGGGGCGATCGCGGGCGTCCGCGATGTGGCCAAGTTGCCTGATCCCGTAGGCGCTGTCCAGCTTCACACCGAGTTAGATACGGGATTAGAACTGCGGCGAATTAGCGCCCCATTGGGCGTGTTAGGGGTGATTTTTGAGTCGCGCCCTGATGCGGTGATGCAGATTTCTAGCCTGGCGGTGAAATCGGGCAACGGCGTAATTTTGAAAGGGGGGAAAGAAGCCGTGCGCTCCTGCCAAGCCTTGGTAACCGCTATTCGCGCTGGGTTAACCGCTGCTGGCGTAAACCCTGACGCCGTACAACTCTTGACCACCCGCGAAGAGACCCGTGCCATGCTGGCGCTAGAGGGCTATCTGGATCTGATCATTCCGCGGGGTTCCAATGCCTTTGTGCAGTTTGTGCAAGACAATACGCGCATTCCAGTCTTGGGGCATGCCGACGGTATCTGTCATCTTTACGTTGATCAAGCGGCAGATTTTGAGAAAGCGATTTCGATCTCAATTGATGCAAAGGTGGGATATCCCTCGGCCTGCAACGCCATTGAGACACTTTTGGTGCATGAGGCGATCGCTACCGAATTTTTGCCACGACTCGCGACCGCCTTACGCGAAAAAGGGGTGGAATTGCGCGGCGATGCCCTGACCCAGTCGATTCTTCCCGACATCATCCCAGCGACAGAAGCTGATTGGGCGACGGAATATAGTGACCTGGTGTTAGCCATTAAAGGCGTGGATTCCCTATCGGCGGCGATCGCCCACATCAATACCTTTGGGTCTCGCCATACCGACGCGATCGTTACCGAAGACCTGGACGCTGCCGCCACCTTCCGGAGTCAGGTCAATGCCGCCGGAGTCTATCACAACTGCTCCACGCGCTTTGCCGATGGCTTCCGGTACGGGTTTGGTGCCGAAGTCGGCATTAGCACTCAAACTATGCCTCCTCGCGGTCCCGTGGGATTAGAAGGGCTGGTGACGTCTAAGTACCATTTAGTTGGAGACGGGCATATTGTGGCGACGTATTCCGGCGCGGCGGCTAAGCCCTTTACTCACAAAAATATGCTGCCTTAGGATCGAACCCACGCGTTTGATATCTGAGAATAGAGCGGCAAGCGGCAACAGTCGCAACTTGTCGTCCCTGGTCAGATGCGTCATGCTAGCAGACGAGTATTTTTCGGCGATCGCCCTGCTTCCAAAATTATGTTTTCGCTTTTGAACCGTCTTTTCAATCGTCGTTCGGCTGATATGCAAGCCGCTGTCGAGATTTATACTTGGCAGACTTGCCCATACTGCATTCGTGCCAAGCTTCTGCTTTGGTGGAAAGGCGTTGATTATCAAGAATACAAGATTGACGGGGATGGCGCCGCTCGCGTGCGCATGGCGGAACGCGCT
>CAZFWL010000313.1:0-4700 GCA_964522775.1 uncultured Halomicronema sp. | reverse complement strand
TTGCGCACCTGTAGGTCACCGACGGGAATCCCACGCTCAAATCGTTGAACATGTTGTTTGCGATTGCGCCAGACAGTGACTTCAACCCATTCAGACAGGGCATTTACGACAGAAACACCCACCCCGTGGAGACCGCCAGAAACTTTATACCCGCCGCCACCAAATTTACCGCCCGCGTGAAGAACGGTAAGAACAGTTTCTAAGGCTGATTTGCCAGTTTGCGGATGTACATCAGTGGGAATACCTCGACCATCATCCACGATGGTCGCTGAACCATCGGCATTCAGCATGCCTTCAATGCGAGAACAATATCCGGCAAGCGCTTCATCGACAGAATTATCCACCACCTCGTACACTAGGTGATGCAACCCGCGAGGGCCGGTGCTGCCGATGTACATTCCAGGTCGCTTCCGAACTGGCTCCAGCCCTTCTAGTACCTGAATCTGCTCAGCACCATAGTTGCTCGCCATAGAATAATTGCTCCCAAAAAGACGCGTCAGCGCCTCTAACCGTTATTTAAGTCAAAATACCCTAAAATTTTATCACAAACGCTCCAATGCAGTGCATAGAGTAGTTTCTGGGGATGCTTGAAACGGGGATCTTATAGCTTAAGCCTACCCCTATTGGCTGATGGCCTATGGTACACGCGATCTACGCTATATATGGATAATGTTGTTCCCCAGTGCCTTTTTGCGATCGCTGGACCAACGGCAACGGGTAAAACGGGGCTCTCCTTGGCGCTGGCCAAGCGATGGCCACTCGCCATTTTGAGTGCTGATTCGCGGTTGGTCTATCGTGAATTGGACATTGGCACTGCCAAGCCGAGTTTGGAGGAGCGATCGCAGGCTCCCCATTATTTAATCGATATTCGCGACCCGACCGAGACGATGACGGTTGCGGAATATCAGCAGACCGCACAATCTCTGATTTACCAATTACACCGTGGTCAAGAGCGGTTGCCCTGTTTAGTAGGCGGTACTGGACTTTACATTTCTTCAGTTGTAGATGGTTTGCAGATTCCCCCAGTCGCCCCTCAGCCAACATTGCGATCGCAACTCATGAAATTGGGGCAGGCCCAGTGCCATGGCATGTTGCAGCAAGTTGATCCGGCGGCGAGCGATCGGATTCATCCGAATGACGCTGTCCGTACGATTCGCGCCCTAGAAGTTGCTTATGTGACGGGATTCCCGTTGTCTGCTCAACAGGGGCAATGTCCTCCTGAATATCCCATCTTATATATAGGACTCGATTGTGAGGCGGCGGTACTCGCTAACCGCATCCAACAGCGCACAGACAACATGATTATGCAGGGCTTGGTGGGTGAGGTTGAGTCTTTGTGTCAGCGATACGGTGATGACTTACCTCTATTGAAAACCCTGGGATATGCAGAGATCTTAGGCTATCTGGCGGGTGACTATTCGCTCGCTGCCGCACAACAGCTAATTGTGAAAAATACCTGCCAATTTGCTAAACGCCAGCGCACTTGGTTTCGAAAGCGGCCAGTTACTTGGTTTGATGCGGACTCGCCTCAGCTATTGGAAGATGTCTGGCAAGCAGTCGCAGCATTTTGTGCTCAAACTCTCTGAATCACAGCATTAGCCAAATGCTTGGTTTTAAGTTCCTGCTTAGTCCAACTCGCTTTCTTGCAACGGAGGTGGTTGAGGGACAACCTTTTGGACGGTAGGCTGATTTTCTGGAGATGCGGTTGGCTCGGGCATGACCATTTCTTGAGTCGTCTCAGCTGTAGTGGCTTCCGGCAGCTCCACCAACTCTTTCTCTTTCTCTTCAAGCTTAAGGGGAAGACGAACTGGCTGTTCAGTATCGACGGCGTCGGCTTGCGGCAGTGACTGCTCTAAGTCATCTAAAGGTCGAGGAATGACCATCACGGCGTGGAGTTCACCAATGCGTTCGGCTTCGTGCATGCCTGCTTCTACCGCGATCGCCACATTGGAGAGTGAGCCGCGAATGATCACCGTACACAACCCATCGCCAATGGATTGGTGGGCGACTACCTGTACTTCTGCTGACTTTGTCATGGCATCGGCCGCCCCTACCATAGCGGGGAAACCACGGGTCTCCAGCAGTCCGAGTGCGCCGCTACCAACATGGCCTTTGCCGATGCGATCCAGTTCATCCAGATGCATGCAGATTGGCAGCACTGCCTCCAAGTTAGGCAGGGGACGAGGAATGAGTGACGATGAAACAAATTGCCCAAACTGCTTGGCCGTAGCCGTTCCCGCTTCTACCGCCATGCGCACATCCGCTACGCCACCGCGGACGACGGCAGTGCAATGGCCAGCCCCGGTTTTTTCGTAGCCGATGAGCATCACATCGGAAGATTTCAACATGGCATCGGCCGTGCCCACCACAGCAGGAAAGCTATGGGTCGAGACCATGCCCAAAGCCGCGCCCTTTAACTTTGAGGCCCATCGCTGCGCATGGGGTGAGGGTTTTGCCAGCGCTAACTGTTTAGAATTAGTTGCCACCATCACGGGGCCTCACAAAATAATGGACGGGCGTTCTCTCATTGTAAGAACTGTGCGGGCAGGTGTCGGCACAGACGGGCGAAATCGTTATATCAGCATCAGGATGGATGGTGGCCATTGCTGTTGTTGAGTGCGTCGCGGTGCGGAAAGAGGGTCTTCATGAGTTGCGTTACCTGCTCACGGCCATAAACAACGCGATTGGGAGCTGGAGTGCCTGCTTCTGATGCCGTTTCTACTGCCCCATTAGATGCTGCCTCGACTTCTGGATTGGCCGCTGTTGGTCCTGAACCATTGTGACTATTTAAATCCGTGGTTGATGAATGATGGCCGTTGTTCGAGGCTTGACTGGTCGCTAAAGCCGTAGGAACTCCATGCAGCGATCGCGCGGGCAAGACGGCCCCAGTAGTGATCTGCGGATTGAGTAAAGAACTCTCAGCCCCGATGCAGGCATGGGGGCCAATTAGCCCCTGACCCACAATTAAGACTCCGCTGCCCAGATTGACCCCAGCTCCCAAAACCAGCTTGCCTCCTGCGGCTTGCACAATCACCCCCATCCCAAGACAAACTCCAGAGGCAATGACTAACCGAGCGTCAGGAGCGGCTTCTAAAACAACCCCAGCCGCGATCGCTACATCAGGGGCAATTTCGACATTGGCCCCGATGTAATAGTCAGCTGCTGCTAGTTGTTCATGTGCCTGCACCATGCAAGAAAGTGATTAGGGTCGTTGAATTGTGGTCTCAAGTACCCGACGCTTGGCCTGTGGATCAATGCCGACTAACCGGACATACTCTCCAGCATGGGATGCTAAGCCAGACTCCAGCGCCGACAACACAGCTGACGGATTTTGGCCATCAATCATGCCGCCGGTTTGCCAAGCTCCACTGCGATATCGCCGGACATCTGCATGCTCCAGACTAATGCGATATCCCTGTCCGACCAACTGCCGGACTTGCTGAACCACATCTTCAGTCAAAGGTTGATGGCCATTATGGCTAGTGCCATTAGTTGCGGGTGCCGATGATGCATAGGTTGAGCTGCTAGAAGCCGCTGCACCGTTGCCATAGCCAGCGGAGTGACCATTTGCACTGGCTTGTCCAGGGCGATGAATAATGGTGGGTGTCAAACGCTTCTTGGCAGTGGGGTCAATGCCGAAGACGCGGACATATTCTCCAGCATGCTCCTGAATACAAGCATTGAGGGCGGACAACACATCGCCTTCGCGATTAGTTTCAATCGGTGCACAAGTTTGCCAGACGTTGCTGCGGAATCGCCGAGCATCCGCATGTTCGATCCCAATTTTGAAGCCCTGACTTAATAAGCTGCGGACTTGCTGCACAGCTTCACCAGACAATTGTCCACTAGCGGCGGGGGCGGCAGCGCCGTTACCCGCACGGCTATATGAGGTTGTAGAACTACCAGAATTGCCCAGTGATGCTGGACCGTCGGGTCGTTGAATGGTGATCGGCGAGATGCGTCGCTTCGCAACCGGATCAATCCCAAACATCCGTACATATTCGCCTGGATGCTCATTCACACAGGTCTGAACGGCCGCCATGGCCTCACGCTCGCTGCTAGCCTGTACTGGCGTGCAAGTTTGCCAGACGTTGCTGCGATAACGACGAACATCAGCATGTTCTAAACCGATGCGGTAGCCCTGACTCAGCCAGTTACGAACTAGATGGCTCAAGTCACCGCCAGTCGCGTTGGCAGTACTGCTACCGTTGCTGTAGCTATTGGCAGCACTGGGTTGCCCCGCAGTCGGGACAGAACGAGTTTGCACTGCAACGGGCTTACCATCAGGGCGCTGAATCGTTGTGCTAGCAATCCGCTGCTTGACCGCAGGATCAATTCCAAAGAGACGCACATACTCCCCTGTATGCTCTTCTAAACAAGCTTCTAAGGCAGTCAGCACATCGCCTTCGCGGGTAGATTGGATGGGGCTACAAGTCTGCCAGACATTGCTCCGGTAACGACGCGCATCCGCATGTTCGGTCCCAATTTTGTAACCCTGGTTTAGCAGTTGCCGCACCTGTTGCACGATGTCGGTGGTCAGTCTTTGAGGTTGCATGATCTTTGTTCCGTTGTCTTGAGCGATAGAGGTTAGCGGTGAGCGATCGCGCTGATCGGCCGAGTCAGAAGGCTGCGATGACACCATGACGGCCTGTCCATAGCCTGCCCGCAGCGCCTGATTAATCGTGGTCCATTCTTCAACA
>CAZFWL010000312.1:0-4711 GCA_964522775.1 uncultured Halomicronema sp. | reverse complement strand
CTTTCTGCATCGTCACCTAACTACATTACAAACAGCCGCATCTCGGGAGAAAGTATTCCAAATGCAGCCCGCTTCCAAGCTCTAGCCGAACACCTATAAAAGCTTAGAAACGGTGTGTTTGCGTTGCAGCAGGCAGACAAAAAATCAATAGCTCAAAGTTACAGAGCCATCAGCCCTAAGCCGTAACAACTATACCCCAATCTGCCGAGATGGGCGCACTTAGAGACTTTTTCATGATTTTGTAACAGATGTAACTGGTCTTGTCGCCACATTCATCCCAATCCGGCTTCGCCCCAGTACTGCGACAAAGGCAGGCGGGGAGCGGCATGAGCTCAAGGGGCTAACGTGATCGCTCGGTAAGACTGGCGGTGTGCTTGCCAAGAGATTCCGTCAGAAGCACTCGACGATTACTTTGATGACGCTTCTTCGCTTGTCCTTAGCAGTGGAACTAGGGATGAGTGACTCAACGCCGCTCTCCCGTAACTACGTAGGCAATCCGTCGTCCCACATTTGTTGCGTGATCGGCAATGCGCTCTAAATAGCGGATAGCTAGCACGAGTAAGACAATGACTTCGACGTTAGCGAGAGCAGGGTCGTGATGCGTTAGAACGTCGTATAGATAGTCGTAGTCCTCATCAACTGCGTCATCTTTGACTTTGATATCTATACCTACGTCGGCATTGAGGTCGGACACCGCCAATAGACTCAGGGCCACCATGGAGCGGCAGCGATCAATCATGACTTGAATCTGCTCCAAGCTGGGATGCGCTGGATAAGGAAATAGCTTAATAGCGACTTCGCCGATGTCTTTGGCATAGTCGCCAATGCGTTCCAGGTCACGGATGAGCTGCATAAAAGCGCTGACGTGCCGCAGGTCTTGCATGCCCTGGGGTGGGTGCGTCAGTAATTCGATGCAGTCAACTTCAATTTGCCGGTAAAACTGATCGATTTGTTTGTCATGGGTTTTGAGTTGCTGGGCGGCCTCAAGGTTGCGATCGCACAACGCCGCGCGAGCCAGCAAGCAAGACTGCTCAACGAGTGCCCCCATTCTCAAAACATCACGCTGAATGCGCCGCAATTGATGGCCAAATGGTGGCGACGATGAGTTGTTTGAGCGTAAAAAAGAGTTGGACTGGGTCACTATAAAGTCAGGTGGGCGGGTCGTTGAGGATGGGCAAACAGGCAAAGCAGCGAATCGTCGCACTCACTATCACTTAAGCCCTTAATGTCTAAAAGTCTTATCTGGAGGTAGCCCCGATACTCTCTGAATAAAACCTGTAGAATACCAAGTCTTTTAAGCGGAGCGGCCAAAAGTCTAGACCTATGTAGCCCTATGATGGCCTATCAAGGTTAAGAAACCAACAACCCTGGATTATTTCTGTTTGGTAACGCTGTGTAACAGTTACGTTCTAAAACACTGGCAATTGCGGGATCTTGGTCAAAAATTAGTTCAGTCTCGCTGTGTGAGACGGATCAACGTTATTAGAAGGACTCATAGCAATGACAGATACTCAAGTTTTTGTCGCGTTAGCGATCGCTCTAGTACCTGGATTCTTGGCTCTACGCCTAGCTACGGAACTTTACAAATAAACTGTCAACTCTATGGCGCGCCTTCTTGAGCAAAGCGCCATCAAAAACTGCCGCAGTGGATTTTGACCACTGCGGCAGTTTTTGTATTGGTACGGGCTGGAAAATAACCTGCCAGTGAAGGCGATGATCTGGCGACTCTAAACGATCACCGGGGGCGGTGCGGTAATGCTTAGATCGCCTAAATCACCGGAGAACCCAGTAATTTCAATCACGGCGTCGCTGGCTGCTTGGAAGCCTGCGATCGCGTCATTCATCGCCAAGAAGGTGCGTTGCCCAAAGGTAAAGGTGGCCGCGCCCAAAGAGGTAAATAGATCGGCTGACAAAACATCCGCGATCTCAGCTTCTTCCAGCAGGGACACAGCACCTAGTTGGGCTAAGTTAACCGCCGCCACTGCATTGCTGGCAACAATCGAATCACCTGGATTGGTCAGGCTATCACTACGGTCAACACCGATGGCTAGATCTGTAATGACGTCGAACCCTGACAATAAAGAATCTTCCAGGCTATTGAGTTGGAAGGTATCACCGCCATCACCGCCGCTGAGAACATCGGCCCCCAAGCCCCCAATCAGCAGATCTTGTTCACTGCCCCCACTAAGGGTGTCGTTGCCGCTGCCACCAATAAGAGTGTCGTTGCCCGCTGCGCCGCTGAGCACCACATCTTTCAGAATTATTAATGTCGCATTTCTATTGACCAGAGATGCATCTACGACATCCGCAAACGCTGACCCGATAAATTCTTCAACATCGGCGATCGCAAAATTGTCAGCGCTAAAGTGGATGCCCTCAACTGCATCGGTCGCGTCAACGATGTCGTAACCTAAGCCGCCATTGAGTTCTGGCAATCCAAATGGGTCAAATGGCACTTGTTTCCCGTCAGGGGGCGGCCCTAGTAGATTGCTGTCGGAAAGTTTGAAGATGTCGTCACCATTGCCACCAAACAGCTTATCGTTGCCACCACCATCGTAAAGAATGTCATTGCCATCACCCCCGAAGATGATGTCGTTGCCATTCCCACCCAAAATCTCATCGGCTGCCATTGTGCCGATAAGGTATCCTCCAGAATCGGTGCCGTGAATTTTTGTCATCGCGTCATTTCGAACTTCTGTCTACAGGGATTTGCTAAAGGCCACGTTGATGTCGGCCGGGAAAACGTCCGTAAATTCATCTAAACGGGCAGTCTCTAAAAAGTCTCGGCGTTTGTCTGACTGAGTAGACCGACAACGAGCGATCAACTGTAAAGCGATTATGAAGTTGGGAGGCCAACTATCTATACAAGCCCCACAGGTCATCATCAGCATAAATAGCCGACTCTTTTGAGCGACATGATCTTTTGATGAAGTGAACTGTAATCACTGCTACTAAAGTATCTAAGTGCTATTCGTCTGGCATGGGTACTAGGGTAGCTTTATATACCCTTCACAATCAGGGGCAATGGCTTTAGGTCAGCTTCATTTATCGGTAAGCTGGCTCAGTGTAAATACCAGGTACTCAATGTGTCTTAACGGGTATCGATGGCGGAATTTCTTACTCGCTTACTCAATCCGATTGGGGATGGCAATGCCGCTGTGTTTCGTGGGGAGCTTACAGCCATTAGCGAAAAGGCGGAAACTCGTACGATTATGAATCGCGATCGCGTCCACTCCCGGTGTCGCCAATCTGCCTGAGACCCATGTCAAGATAGAGCTGTGCAGCGGAATGAGGAGAGAGAGTTTGGAAATTACTTTTTTGGGGACGAGTTCGGGGGTGCCGACGCGATCGCGCAATGTGTCGAGTGTGGCGCTGCGACTCCCCCAGCGAGGCGAAGTTTGGTTGTTTGACTGTGGGGAAGGCACTCAACACCAGTTTCTGCGCAGCGACTTTAAAGCAAGCCAGATTCGCCGGATTTTTATTACGCATATGCACGGGGACCACATTTTTGGCCTGATGGGACTCTTGGCCAGCTGCGGCCTGGCCGGTAATCCCCAGCAGAAGGTCGATATTTATGGCCCCCCCAAGCTCAATGATTATCTCCAAGCTTGTCGTCGGTACTCACAAACTCACTTTTCGTTTCCCATCAAGGTGCACACTGTCCAGCCGGGCTTGGTGTATGAAGACGAAGATTTCAAAGTTAGTTGCGCGCTGTTGGAGCATCGCGTGCCCGCCCACGGTTACCGGGTTGATGAAAAAGATCGGCCTGGTCGCTTTGATGTGAAACGGGCGCAGGCGTTGGGCATTCCACCGGGGCCGATTTACGGCAAGTTGAAGAACGGCGAAGTGGTGACGTTGCCCGATGGTCGGCGCATTAACGGCAAAGATTTGTGTGGGCCGACGCTGACGGGTCGGAGTCTCGCTTATTGCACCGATACAGTCTTCTGCGATCGCGCTGTGGAGCTGGCTCAGGGAGTTGATGTCTTGATCCATGAGGCAACCTTTGCCCATCAAGACGCTGACATGGCGTATCAGCGTTTGCACTCCACCTCGACGATGGCAGCCCAAACTGCGCTGTTAGCCCAAGCTAAGCAGCTGATCATGACTCACTTCAGCCCACGTTACGCGCCGGGGAATGCTGTTCAGCTGGCCGACTTGCTAACAGAGGCCCAAGCCATTTTCCCAAATACGGTTATGGCCCGCGATTTTGATACCCATGCCATTACCCGTCAAGAGCAGACGGCTCTGATGGCTTCTTGAGGGGCTTGGAAACGGTCGTATCAGGGGACACATCGGAAGGCTTGTGCCAATCAGTGGTGTCGCCCAGTTGATTGGTGTCGCGCTTTAGCTCCGGGCTGTGGGCGAAGGCCGTTTGTAGGCGATCGCGGTCATCACTCAAAGGGTCTTCAGCAGATTGGCCGAGCCGATTGCGCAGATTGTCTAAGTGCGTATGAGAACAGATTGCCGTGCGCGGCGAGGGCATCGTTTCGTTGGGCCAAGAGGGCAAGTCAGCACAGGGGCAAGGGGACACTTTGATGCCCCGAACGGGCATCGGTATTGGCATGGTGCAGCGAGCACAGCCTTCAATGTCCCACTCATCCGTCAAGAGCGTGGCGATACTCTCGTCCGTACCCTTGAGAAAGCTCTGCTTGGGGTTTTCCATGATCTGCTGCCAGCAGTCCAAAAATGCCAGACTGAAACCGGACCCTTG
>CAZFWL010000311.1:0-4713 GCA_964522775.1 uncultured Halomicronema sp. | reverse complement strand
CCATTGATCGAGAAACACAACGCTAAGAATCATCGCCATTTGATTGCAATACCGCAGCTCCCCGACGTGATCGCGGGCCACGCGTTCTACTCTGACTCTTGTTGCATCATGCAATCGGGACAAGGAGAATCCTGAGGCATGCGTTCCTTACGTGGCAAGCATCTCTAAACTGCTAGGCGCTGCGCAAAGCCACAATGGGGTCTAACCTAGCCGCTTGACGCGCGGGAAAGACACCGAAGAACAAGCCAATTCCACCAGAAACGCCCACGGCGATCGCGATCGCCGCCCCTGAGACCCCCGCTTCAAATGGGGTCAACACACTAATCAGCAACACCCCACTGATGCCCAACCCCGTGCCGACCAAGCCACCAGCAATCGATAAAATGATGGCCTCAATCAAAAACTGGGTCAAGATATCTTGCTGAGATGCGCCAATCGCTTTCCGCAGACCAATTTCCTGAGTCCGCTCACGCACGGAAACCAGCATGATATTCATAATGCCGATGCCGCCAACCAACAGAGAAATTCCGGCGATCGCCGCCAACATAACTGTCAGCGCTCCGGTCATCGTTTCAGCAATACTCAGCAGCGTATCTTGACTCTGAATAAAGAAATCATCTTCACCCCGGATGTCGTGCCGCAGCCGCAGCAAATTCGTAATTTGAAACGCGGCTGTGCTCATGCTCTCGCGATCTTTTGTGGAAACAGAAATAAAGGACACTTCGATGCCGTAGGGCGACTGCCGCCGGCCCACCAAACGGCTGGCCTGGGTCGTAATGGGCAACAACACCGCATCGTCATAATCCAAGCCCAAATTTGAGCCCTTCTGGGCCATCACCCCCACGACTTCAAAGCTGGTGCCATTCACGCGGATGGACTGACCAATCGGCAAAGCATCGTCAAACAGGCGTTCGGCAAGGGTCGCTCCGAGTACGGCCACCTGACTGCGACGGTTCAGGTCAAGCTCTGAAATAAACCGTCCCTGCCCCATCTCAAAGCTACGCACCTGCAAAAACTGCTCGCTGGTGCCGACCACACTGGTGTTGGTATTGCGATTGCGAAAGGTCACCAAATTGCGGGTGCTGTATTCTGGTGCGACTCCAACGACGGAAGGGACTTGCTCCGCGATCGCCTGCGCATCTGCCACCACCAGCGTCCGGGGAATTTCGAGCCCACCGAGTTCACGGGTTTCGCGGTTGCCAGGGGCAATGAACAGCACATTGGGACCCAAGGTCTGCAACTGGTCGTTGACGTAGCGCTGTGCCCCTTCACCAATCCCAACCATGGCAATGACGGAAGCATTGCCGATGACAATGCCCAACATCGTTAAACTACTGCGCAATTTATTTGCGGTCAGAGTCTTAACGGCCATCCGTAAGCTTTCGCCCAGATCCATATATGCAACTCAATCTATGCGTAGGGTTACTTTTAGGAAAACACATTCAATCGAAATTGCGGGCCAGCTTGAGGGTGAAGGGATATTACAGGAGCCGCCCACTGAGGTGAATAATCTTTGCTGGGCAGAAATTGCCGAAATGAAGTTTGTTAGGGTACTGGCATCCAATTATTGATGGCTAGGGCTGCTTCCACCGTCAGTAAGTCCTGTCAGTTCCCCCAAGCTGTAAACGACATTGAGGAAGCAATTATCATGACTGATTTCTTAGATTGCCTGAAGCACAAATATGCCTACATCGCCATTGGCGAATTTAAGCCGGGTTGCTTTTCCGAAGCGCGCCAACTCTACGAAAAGGCCGTTTCAACCTATACGGAAGAAGGCTTTGATGGGGCTTACCTGCTGCAAGAACCAGATAGCGATCGCGGTATCGCCATCATTTTTTGGGACAATCCCGGCGACATGGCGGAGCATCACACCAAAGTCTACGACGAAGCCCTCAGCAAGATTTCTCATCTCTTTACTGAGCCTCCAAAAACTGGCTTTTACGAAGTCTGTAGCGAAATTATGCCGATGCTCGCAGGGGCAGTAACCGCGGCTAAAGGCAATTAGCGATCGCAGACTTGCTCCCGTCACAACAGCGACTGGTCTAGCTGGGCAGTCGGAACCATCCGTAAATCAGCGCTCTTCACTGCTGCTGTACAAGCGAAAGGTCAATACTCTGGACCCTATTCCTGGGATTCCAGATATTGAACGTGTAAACCCATCGCTAGGCCACCACAATACGATTCGCCAGATAATCATGGACATGCTGAGCATGGTCATGATCTAGTGGCAATGTCTCAACTGTTTGCCAGTCAAAACTTTGCACAGCCAAAGCTTCTTTGGGATCGTTGACCTGGGGGACGCCTGCAGCAAACACTTCGATCGCCACACAGATCGAGTGAAATCGTGGATCTCGCTGCGGCGAGGAATAAACCCCCACCAAACGCCCCATCTGCATAATGTCGAGGTTCGTTTCTTCGGCGAGCTCTCGTCGAGCGGCGGTGGCGATGTCTTCGCCCCAGTCAATGAGACCGCCCGGAAAACACCAGAGACCGGTATCGCGACGCTGCATCAGCACCACCGAACCATCCGACAAAATCGGAATCACGCAAACGCCAGTCAAAGGCCGCCGCAACAAAAGCCCCAACAGCGTTCGAATGGCCCGCTGCCAAGGTTGCCCAATCTTTTCGTTAGATGAATGACGCGGCATTAAGCAGCTAACTCAGCGATATCTTGCAACACTTCTTGGGCGTGGGGCTCGGGTTTGACCTTGCGGTAAATCTTGGCGAGCTTGCCCTCGGGGTCAATGATAAAGGTGCTGCGGGTAATGCCCATATATTCTTTGCCCATGAACTTTTTCAGGCCATAGCTGCCGTATTCACCCGCGATCGCCCCCCCTTCATCCACTAACAGGGGAAAGGGCAAGTCATATTTAGTCGCAAACTTAGTGTGCGATTTCGCATCGTCGGTGCTGACCCCTAAGACGACCACATCGCTCTCGCTGTATTCGCTGTAGGCATCGCGAAAACCACAGGCTTCCTTGGTGCAGCCGGGAGTATTGTCACGCGGATAAAAGTACAACACCACCCACTTTCCCTGCAGGTCTTGCAGCTTGACGGTATTCCCTTCCGCATCTGGCAAAGCAAACTCAGGGGCCGGATCACCAACGTTTAAAGTCATGAAGCTTAAGTAAATCTAAACAACCGCCACCACATTCTATACCGCTGCCACAAGTCCTTGGCGACGCGCTAACATAAACTCATAATGAATACGCATTAATCAAATAGCCCGACCATTTGCCTTAGGCTGATGGTCGATTGATTTAAGTTAAGGTGGAAAGGTTTTGGGAAACCGGATGTGAGATCGCCCCAGCAGGCGATGCGCTACACACTCAGCCACACCAACTTTATTAAAAAATAGAGGCCCTGTTGACGCGACGTGAGACTGTTATGACTGCAACTGTTCAAAAAAATCCCCTGCTAATTGGTCAAGGATTGCCACCTTTCCAAGCCATTCAGCCAGAGCATATCGAACCGGGTATTCAGGAGCTGCTGCAAACGTTAGCTGCCGAACTCGAAACCCTCGAAGCGACCGTTGAGCCCACTTGGGCCGGACTTGTGGAACCGCTAACTCAGATCGAAGAACGGCTGAGCTGGAGCTGGAGCATCATCGGTCACCTCATGGGCGTCAAAAACAGTCCAGAATTGCGGGCGGCCTACGAAGCAGTGCAACCAGGACTCGTCCAGTTCGCTAATCAGTTAGGGCAAAGCCAGCCACTGTACAGTGCATTCAAACAGATCCGTGAAGGATCGCTGTGGGATGAGTTGACTGCTGCCCAACAGCGGATTGTCGAAGCCGCCATTCGGGACGCTGAACTATCAGGCGTCGGTTTAGAAGGCGAAATTAAAGAGCGGTTCAACCAGATTCAGCAAGAATTGGCCGAACTCTCCACCAAGTTTTCCAACCACGTTTTAGACGCGACCAAAGCCTTTCAGCTTGTCTTGAAAACGCCTGAAGATATCGAGGGACTGCCCAAGAGCCTCCTCGGACTGGCGGCTCAAGCGGCAAAAGGCGCGGGCCACGAAGACGCCACGGCAGACTCCGGTCCGTGGGTGATCACGCTGGACTACCCTAGCTACGTACCGTTTTTGCAGCACAGCCGTCGCCGCGACCTGCGCGAAGAAGTCTATCGCGCGTTTATCGCCCGAGCTGCTTCAGGCGAATTAGACAATCAGCCGATTATTGAGCGCACGCTGGAATTGCGGCAGCAAGTAGCAGATATTTTGGGCTACGACACCTATGCCGACCTCAGCATTGCACGTAAGATGGCACCCTCGGTGGCGGCGGTTGAACAGCTGATGGAAGAGTTGCGGAGTGCGAGCTACGATGCGGCGACGCGAGAGCTGGAAGAGCTAACGGCGTTTGCCCGCGATCGCGACTTTACTGCTGAGCTCAAGCAATGGGACGTGCCCTTCTGGTCCGAACGGATGCGGGAAGAACTGTATGGTCTCAATGACGAAGAATTGCGTCCCTACTTTCCTCTGCCCCAGGTTCTAGATGGACTCTTTGCCTTAGCGCAGCGTTTGTTTGGCATTACTATTAAGCCTGCCGATGGCGAAGCACCCGTATGGCATCCTGATGTCCGCTACTTCCAAGTGACGGGAGAAACTGGGGAGGCGATCGCTCACTTCTACCTCGACCCCTACA
The DNA here is from genome assembly GCA_964522775.1 of uncultured Halomicronema sp. Lineage (GTDB taxonomy): Bacteria > Cyanobacteriota > Cyanobacteriia > Phormidesmidales > Phormidesmidaceae > Halomicronema. Next base: position 68 of record CAZFWL010000311.1, on the reverse strand, counting down.
GCCGTCCGGCTGAGAAGCGGGGTGGTGCATGGATGGATGATTGCGTAAATCGGGGCAAGGTGAAAGAG
>CAZFWL010000310.1:0-4718 GCA_964522775.1 uncultured Halomicronema sp. | reverse complement strand
CCGTGAATCTCTTGACCAGCCTAGGATATGACAACTTCAACTTATATGGTGTTTCCTATGGGACCCGGTTGGCTCAGCAGCTGATGCGCGACTATCCTGACCGGGTGCGGAGTGTGGTGCTCGATTCGGCATTGCCATATCAGGTGGATGTCTTTGCCTTAACGCCGCAGTTCTTTGAGGCGGCGCTGTTGAACTTAATCGCCGACTGCTCCTTTGATGCCGATTGCGCTGCGGCTTACCCCAATCTCCAAGAGCGTACGGTGGCTTTAGTCAATTCTTTGATCGAAAGGCCAATTCCCCTACGAAATGCTTCCCCCGGCAGCGCGACGCAGGTGACGTCAGATAGCATTGCGCAGCTGATTGGTGTGCTGAACCAAAATTCTCAGCTCAGTCGCTATTTTCCGCTCATCATCCACGAGTTAGAGCGCAAGGATACGACAACCTATCAACAGGTGATAACTAGAGGATTTCTGACGGCATCCGCGGAGAATACGGTAGCGCCTAATCCCTTTGAAGCTTCGGCTTTGCGGGCTAGAGACCTGCAAGTGGAAATCAACCGACAGCGATATGCCACTGTGCTGGCAGCTCAGGCCCAGCGTCCTTCATCACGCTGGTTAGCGCAGGTCATGGAAGCCATTGAGGCGTTTCCGGTTGGGCAGAGAAATCGCTCTTTCTTTGATCTCTCCACTTTGGGATATGAGTTTGGTAAGCTGCGCGATCGCAATACGCTGCGGGATTTTGTGGAGCGGACTTTTGAAGGAGCATCAGCATTAGAACTGCGCGATCAGCTTGACCGCATGACTTCAGTGGAAATTCGCAATGTGTATTTTCAAATTGAGCAAGTGAATGATGCCACGACTCCGAGTCTGGATATTGCCGATGGCCTTTCCCGAGGCGCGCACTACTCGGTTGTTTGCCGAGAGTTGATGGCGTTTAACGACCTGGACGCCACTTTGGCTAGCTTTGAATCGTTGACGATGCCAGGACTCAGCACGAAGGCACAATTGTTGATTTCTCAGCGCCAAGCGGTCTGCAGTATTTGGCCCGTAAATCCGGCCCCCGAGAGTGAACACACCGTGATTGAAAGCGAACTGCCGACGTTAGTTTTAGGCGGACGATACGATACCCAAACCCCTGGTTTTATGGCGGTGCGGGTGCTCGCGGGCTTAAGCAATGCCACCTTTGTCGAAATTCCCAATACGGGTCATGGCACGTTTGGGCGATCGCAGTGTTCTAGAGACATGAGTGCCGCCTTCATCAATCGTCCTGACCAAGTTCTCGACACAAGTTGCACCGAAGCTTTGAAACCTGACTTTGTGCTGCCATCAGGGTAGATCGCCCCGGCCACCCAATTAAACCTCTTCATTCTTTGGCAAACAGACAAGGACCCCGATAGCCCAAAATTAGAATCTTGCCGGTTTGGGCGCCCACAGCTGTGTATATTCGGCAGTAGAGAGCACCTTGCTAACGGCATCTACCAAATCCCTGCCGTTCTCCGTCATGATATGTCTCTTTCGAAACCAATACGAACGCTGACTCTTGGACTGATTGCTTTGTTGGGTTTGCTGATTTTGGTAGGCGTCGTCGTCTGGTGGCATTATTTGGTGTACGGCATCCAGAATCCAGACAAGGTGCAGCCCACAGAAGATTGGACGCTGGGATTAGGCGCAGGCATCTTGATCATTCAGCTAGCTACAGCTATAGAAGCCTTGCTTATCGGCCTTGTAACTCGGTTGCGATGGCTGCAATTTAATCGGGGAAGAAACGCTATCGGATTATTTAGTCTGATAATGCTGGCGTTCGCGCTACCGGAATTTATAGGGATTACTTCTGCCACACCGGGGGCGATCGGGGCGACCTTACTGTACTCGGTTTACCTTATATTGCCGGTGCTACCAGCTTGGGGCCTACTGTACTTTCGTCGTGCCTAAGAACTTTAGAGAAACAAGTCCTTAGGCCAATCTGATTAAGATGCCCTGCATCGATCTACCTGGACAAACAACCGAGTCCAAGAGGACGATTCACACTCACGTAGCAGTTACCGACCAAACAGCTTACTCAACCCATACCCGTAGCTTGCCAGGGAGATCAGGATTTCTCTGAATAGTTGCGTATGCCGCAACTATTCGATTCCTCCGAACCCTACTCCAGGAATAGCTTGAGCGGTATTTTGATCTGCCTGGACTATTTTTGGACTAAATATTTCAGGTGCCTGCTGTCGAACCCTCAAACTGTCCCAGCCTGCTCTGTAGAGCCGGTCAAGCCTGGTCAAGTTCAAATTTAACACAAGTAACTATAGCTCTGTTTCTCAGGTTTGAGCTTGATCTACTGACATCGACGTTTAGACAGCGTGGATTTTCGAGAATGCCTAAAAGCGATCGCCTCAAAAGGTTTCGTCGCGATCACCTGAACACCCTTAAGACTTACTCTCCCAATCGACTGCGGCACCGAAAATCGCTTTCAGCAATTTCTGAAGTGCAATCATGAGCAGACCAGTTATTGTTAGCGATCGCCTAAAAACCACAAAAACAAACCGATACCCCAGACCAACAAAACAGAATAAAGATGATCTCGATGTGAGACCAGGCCAACCATTCTTGAGGACATAAATAAGATCAGCAAGTCTCACAGCGAGACGACTAACTGGAGAGGTTTCACCAAGCCTTGGCAGGCTGCTCATAAATCTCCTTGTAAAACGAATCGAGAAACCATCATTAACGTAACAGAGTCTCATGACGAGACTCAAGCAACATCTTTATGGACTCGTCTAAAGGGCTTTTGGTCTCATATAGAGACGAGCATATCTGCTTAGTTGCGGTTGCCTGATGAGTGAGATCGCAAGTTTACCGTTGAGGATCGCTGAAATACCCTGCAGTGATTTACGGTTTTGATGATTCTGATGACTGTGAGGACTCAACAATATACGCCAGAAACGCAAGCGCTTCTTCGCCCGGCAAGCGAAAGGTTTGGCCATCGTATTCAATAATGTACGTGCCGACGATTTCTCCGCAGGCATTACAAGTCACAGCTTCAAGTCTCAGCGCTTCAACACTTAACGCGCGTATTTTTGCTGCTATCCACTCATCGTATCCAGGGAGGAGCTTGAGCTCAAATTTATTCAAATCCATGATGTTGTCTACAAGCGCGATGGATAGGGCGATCGCGGCAATTTTATTTTGACTAATTAGATTTTTGATTCTAACTAAGATGACTGGCAGTGGTAGCGCTACTTGCCATCGATCGACGACCGATAGCCCAACATAGCTAAAACTCAGAGATTTCCATCAGAGTACTTTCAACTCAATTCGCGTTTTATGCAAACTGAACTCAACACCAACGGAATAGTCTCGCCATGAGACCAGCTCGCATCCTGGCGATTCTTTTTGTGAGACACAAGCATCTTACAAAAAGGCATTTAGATTTGATGTTCTCGTAATGAGACCCATCCTACTTGTATTTGGTCTCATTTTAATTCTTGGTAGACTGACTTGAGACTTGTCGCTGTGAGAGGGTGCTTGCTCGTGACCTCGGCTCTATGGATCCAGTAAATAGGCTTTGCTGGATCCATAGAGCGCAGTTTTGCTATGCATCACTCTTGGGGATTGGTTGGCGTATTGATTGAGGTGCGGCATTGTGTCGCTACGCCTCACCGGCAACCTGTAAGGCAAGGGTTAGTTTTGATTCCACTGTGGAGATGTTGGCACAGGGTTGGGTATGTCTCCAGCATCCTCCATGGAAGAAATATTAGGATCGCTGGTAACCCGCTCTAGTTGGGAGACCTGAAAGATTAGCTTGAAGGGCCGACCCATTTCATCTTTGACAAATTCTTCTAGTAAATCGACCTGCTTAGGCGTAACCGGCTCATTGGCATAAACCAGCATCCTTACCTCGGGTGGGTTGTGGAACCAATCGGTTTCTAGATCCACCAATTCCAGCCGTTGAAAAGTCAGAGTGCGATCGAGCAAGGCAGTTTCTAAGTTTGATTCCAGGCGATCTTGTACGACTAAGCGATAAGACGTTAACCCCAGTGGCACTAGCAATAGGCTCGTTAGCGCGGTGGTCCAAATAATTGGACGGCGTGCTTTGAGGATGGGGGAATACCCGGCCCAAAGAAACACCAGCATGCACGCCAGCGTAATGCCAAGCAAGTTGGTGAGATAAAGCAAGAGCGCTCCCCAAGCTTCGCGCAAGTCAAATTGTGCGAGCCATAGGCCAACCACACACAGCGGTGGCATCAACGCTACAGCGATCGCGGTTCCTGCCAATGAACTAGAGATTTTGGCTTCAATTTTGGCAAACCCGGCGAGAGCTCCGGCCGTAATGGCAATGCCTAAATCTAATAATGTGGGCTGGGTGCGGCTCCAAACTTCGCTGCCGTAGTCCGACAGGTTGACCGCCATCCCTAACAGCATCGATATCGCGATCGCGCCCCCGGTGCCCAAAGCGATCGCCTTGAGACTCGTGCGAATCAAGATTTCATCCGCCTCTAAAATGCCGAAAGAGAAACCCCGAATGGGCAACATGAGCGGCGCAATCAACATCGCTCCGATGATGACTGCCGTACTGTTAGAGAGCAGCCCAAAGGTGGCAATAATGCATGACCCCAAGGTCAGCACGATAAAACTGTTGCCAACCCGCGACTCCTCTTGGAGGCTATCGGTCATGTATTTGCGCTGTTGAGGTGTGACCCGCCGTCCGGTGGATAAATATTTTTTGCG
>CAZFWL010000309.1:2503-4730 GCA_964522775.1 uncultured Halomicronema sp. | reverse complement strand
TCCGCCAACAACTTGTCGCCCCGCTCCAAAGTTTCCAAAAAGCGCGCTTCTTCCCGTTCCAGTTCTCCCTTAATGGCTGTGTCGCGTTCTCGGACGCTGGGGTACACAGATTCGGAAAGCGAGATCGCTGTCTCCGCCACTTGATTGATAAATGCGCCCTCAATCCCAATGAGTCGCCCATGACGCACGACGCGACGAATCAGTCGCCGCAAAATGTAGCCCCGCCCCACGTTGGAAGCTGTAATGCCGTCCGCAATCATGTGGACAACAGCCCGCACATGATCACCAATGACCTTGAGGGAAATCTGGGTTTTCTCGTCGCACTGAGCGTAATCCAGACCGGGGATTTTAGCCGCCGTTTCAATGATGGGAAAAATCAGATCTGTTTCATAGTTGTTGGGCTTCTTTTGTAGAATCTGGGCCATCCGCTCTAGCCCCAGCCCCGTGTCGATATTTTGCTTTTGCAGCGGCGTCAGGGTGCCTTCGGCATCTCGGTTGTACTGCATGAAGACCAGGTTGTAGAACTCGATGAATCGCGAGTCGTCTTCCAGGTCAATATCTTTATCTCCCAGTTCAGGATGAAAATCGTAGTAGATTTCTGAGCAGGGGCCGCAAGGACCAGTTGGGCCAGAAGTCCAAAAGTTGTCTTCCTCATCCATCCGCAAGATGCGATGGGGCGGCACCCCGATTTGGTCACGCCAGATGGCAAACGCATCGTCATCTTCCCGAAAGACGCTAACTACCAGCCGTTCAGCCGGAAGCTTAAAGATTTCGGTGGAAAGTTCCCAGGCCCAAGCGATCGCCTGCTCTTTGAAATAGTCGCCAAAGCTAAAGTTGCCCAGCATCTCAAAGAACGTATGGTGGCGGGCGGTACGTCCGACGTTCTCAATGTCATTGGTGCGGATACATTTCTGCGAGGTCGTCGCGCGATCAACCTCAGCCTGCCGCTGCCCCAAAAAGATGGGCTTGAATTGCAGCATGCCGGCGATCGTCAGCAGCACGGTCGGGTCTTCGGGTACCAAAGAGGCACTGGGCAGAATTTTGTGCTGCCGTTCCGCGTAAAACTCTAAAAAAGTTTTCCGAATATCCGCTCCACGGGTCACCACTGACTGAGACTGAGATGTAGGCATAGGACGATGAGCAATTCTGACGCCAGCAAATTTAACAACTGTTTATCTATTGTGAGGGATGTTAGCCCATCTGGTGAGCAAAGCCGCAATAAACTCACGAAACCTGACCGTAGTAAGACCCGCTGGCTGCTAACCAACTCCGACACGGTCAACAGACTGCATCAGAAAGCACGACCCAATCCGGAGCTAGAAAACCAGGCGCGCTGTAGCCATTTAGCAGTGCTGATACGAGTATCAATTATTGGTGGCGTGATCTAAAACTTTCCGTGACATCCCTGGACTCAGCCGCAATAATCACCCCCCCTAGTCAAAATCCTACGGACAATCTTGACCAGGGGATGAGCCCTTCTGTGCAAAGAAGCAGGATTTGATAAAGTAGCTGCAATCAATGAAAGCAATGTCACAGGGCAGCGGTGATCGCTGCGGTTAGCCCTGGTTGGCGAGCTACTTCGATGTCATGGCGAGAAATCTATAGCGGGGGTTAACGTTTTCTGTAACGGCAATTTTATTTTTGTTTTGTGCGGAACTGCGGAAGGGGCGTTTGTAGCTAACCACAGCCAATTAAATTACTGGCTATTTTGACCACCATCACGCCCGTGTAGCCTATATCGGTGCATCCCCTAATTTGAGAGCATATCCATGAGTGAGTCCACAAATCCTGCCATTCCTAGCAACGCTGAGCAACAAGCCCAACTGGACTTGCTGCACTCAGTTTTAGACTCGACCCCAGGTGTGCCCTGGCATCCCTACAGTCCTGCGGCAACTCAGTACTTTGATCAGCTGGAACAAACGGTAGCCGATGAGCTGGGTGATGATCTTGAAATCGCTTCGCAATGGTCGCAAGTCTCGGCATTGGCAACGGCTCTGTGGGAATCAGCGGAAACCAGTCTGTTGGCTTCATTGACGCAAAAGTTTGGCACTCGCATGCCCCAGTACTTGTTGGCACAATTGGCCGCGCAGGTGCAAACAGTGGCTGATAGCGGTCAAGTGCTGATGGATCAATTGGTGACGGCAACTCATGCTGTGCTGACCGACTTTGCCGTGGATGATTTGCAGGTGATGGCGAGGCCTGTGGCGCTGGCTATGCGTAGTGGCGA
>CAZFWL010000309.1:0-2403 GCA_964522775.1 uncultured Halomicronema sp. | reverse complement strand
TGGATGATTTGCAGGTGATGGCGAGGCCTGTGGCGCTGGCTATGCGTAGTGGCGAAGCCGATTCTCTTGATACTCTTGTGCAGTCGGTCCGGGCGGCTGATTGGGAAGACCTGTCGGCAGTAGAGCAGGCAAAACTAAGTCTGGCGATCGTCCGTTATGCGCTAGCGGACATCGACACTGAAGAAGACTAAGAGCCGCTGACTATAAGGCCAGTACTCTACAAGCGACTGTTGCCAACCCATAAGTTGGGATTTCGTAGTGGCCCTACTGGACTGGCGAGGTGTTGCGTCAACGGTGAGACATTAAGTCGACCTTGTTCGTATAACAGGGTTTGCAGCCGCAGCTTGAAATAAGCTTCACGATGGTGCAAATGCTCCGCGATGATTAGCGCTTCTTTGTAGGCCGCGATCGCGCTATCCGGCAAATCTTGCGATTCATACAGCTGGCCCAAGGCATCAAAGGTCTGCATCAAGCCATAGCCGTTGTAAGAAAGCTGTTCTACTGCTAAGCGCTGTTCGTAGAGATACTGCACATCGTCAGGTTGGTCGTCTGCTAAATACAGCGCAGCCAAATCTTGTAGCGCATCACTCGCGACATCTGTTTGACCCTGGGCTAAGGCCCCGGAATAGGTGACGGAATAGTAGTTCTGCGCTTCGGTCAGCTGATCCAGATCGCGAAAATTGCGGGCGATCGCCAACGTCAGCGACGGGATGAATTGAGGTTGCAGAGTTGCTTCGTACTGGCCGAGCAGGCGACGTTGATATTCAATCGCCGCTGCTAACTCGCCGAGGTCTTGATAGTTGCGAATGACGCCTTGCAGATACTCAATCTCCAGCAATGCATCTTCACCCGCAAAGTCGAGCAGGGTCTCATAGGTGGCCGCGGCAGGCTCGAACCGAAACCAGCTTTCCCGCAGAGCGGCAAGATTTTCCAGTAGTCGCTGTTGCTCTTCGCGATCGCCCGCTTGAATCGCCCGCTCCAATAAAATCTCATACACGGCTACTGCCGCATCCACATCTCGCAAGATCTCAAAGGCCGTCACCAGTTCCTCAAACAACTCCACGTCTGGCACTGGCTGGGCTAGTAATTCGGCCTGAATTTCTCGCAGGCGCAAGCTTAAGAGTTGCACTTCATCGGCCCGCGAATTTTCCCATAGGCGCAGTCCTACTCGCTGGATCGCTGCCAGCTCCGCCTCATAGCCAAAAATGCGTCGCAGTCGGACCTCCCGCATCCAATCGACTACGACATCTTCTGTGGCCCCCTCTTCCAGATAACGAGCTTCGGTCTCTAGGGCAAGTTCATCCAGTTCGGCTTCCAGCATCTGCCTTTCGAGCGGGCTCAGGGGACGTTCGACCACAAACTCAGGCAGCAGCGGATCGCGCGGCTCCGCAAACTCTGGATCAGAGAGAAACTGCTCCACGAAACTCGGCGCTAACTGGGCTGCAGCCAGTCGTGGTTGACCGGCCCAACCGCTAGCAGCGAGGGCGATCGCCACCAGCCAGCGCCGCCAAGATCGAGAAAGTTGGTATGCCATCATCGTGGAACAGCTTCACGTTCGTTTACAGTCCCCTTTACCAAATCAGAAAGGGGAAACAATTGCGGTAGTCTTAAGATCTTGCAGCTTTTCTGCGCAATATCAATCCCTAGACGACTTTAACAAGCCCATAAGTTTCCATGACTTCCACGGTTCCAACGCCTACCGCCACTCCGACTCGCACTATCCGGATTGGTTCTCGCAAGAGTCAGCTTGCTCTGGTGCAAACCTATTGGGTCCGCGATGAGCTACAAAAGCAGTTTCCCGATGTGACTTTTGAAGTCACCACCATGGATACCCAAGGTGACAAAGTTTTGGATGTCTCCCTGTCCAAAATCGGGGATAAGGGGTTGTTTACCCAGGAGCTGGAAGATGGCATGGTGCAGGGCAGCATCGACTTTGCCGTGCATTCCCTCAAAGATTTGCCGACTCGTTTACCTGAAGGACTGATGCTCGGCTGCATTACCGAACGGGAAGATCCCGCTGATGCGCTGGTGGTGCATGAAAAGCACCAAGACAAGCAGCTAGATACCCTCCCCGAGGGCGCTGTCGTGGGTACTTCATCACTGCGCCGGTTAGCTCAATTGCGCCACCATTTTCCCCATCTCACCTTCAAAGACATTCGCGGCAACCTCAACACGCGACTCCGCAAGCTGGATGAAGGTCAATATGACGCCATCATTCTCGCCGTTGCTGGTTTGGAACGTTTAGGAATGGGCGATCGCATTCATCAAAATATCCCCGCCGAGATTTCTCTCCATGCAGTTGGTCAAGGGGCCTTGGGCATTGAATGCCGCGAGGGCGACACCGACATTCTCAACATCATTAAAACCCTCGAGCATCGTGTGACCGCTTATCGTCGTTTGGCC
>CAZFWL010000308.1:0-4734 GCA_964522775.1 uncultured Halomicronema sp. | reverse complement strand
ACCAGCCGTCGCTGGCGACTTCAATTACTTGGTTCCGAGTACAGCATTCTTCAAACAGAAAATCCATGATGGATTTCAACGAGTCAGCCTGGACACTGTACCAAATCCACTGCCGATCCTTGGCTGCCGTGACGATACCCACCTGACGCAGCTTGTCCAAATGATGCGACAGCGTTGAGGCTGAGATGCCCAACTCCCGCTGAATTTCGCCAGCGGGCAAGCCCTGGGGATGCGCTGACAATAACAAGCGCACAATCTTCAGCCGCGACGGTTGCCCCATTGCCGCGAAGACCGCTGCCATGTCGTCCAGAGAACGTTCAGACTGAGACGGTGTTTCCATGTTTCGATAATCATCGAAATACTTGGAATCGTCAAGGAATTGGCAGAAACTTAGCGATCGCAACCTTGCACGGTATTGAGGCATGACGACATCGGAGTCGCTGGTCTAGTCTGATCTACTCGAAGTGATTCAGATTGATGGTTACCCTCGGGAAGCTGCTTACCGCTTTTACTTCAATGTCGTCTTGACGACTTGACATTTCAACTTGAATTGAAATAATCATGATGAGGTTGCTCTGGCGCGACTAATGGCATGTCCTAGTCCGTCAAGTTTGGAAAAGGCATCTTTGCCTGTAAGGCTTGTCCTGTAGGATTTCTGATTGCTTCTGTGTCTTCCCTGGGCGATTGCTCCCACCAAAGAATAAGGTGCTGCTCCTGATTCAATCTCAATCAAACTTGATGCTTCTGGTGGCCTTCGACCACGTGACGCTTGAGAGTCGTTGAAGCTAAATCGCGACTTCTGTTTTTGTCCAAACCGATACTCCCTAGACAACGAGATTTCTATGGCAAACGTTGCAATTAATGGCTTCGGTCGCATTGGCCGCCTGGTAATGAGGGCCAGCTGGGGCTGGCCGGAATTGGAGTTTGTCCACATCAACGAAATCAAGGGTGGCAGTGTTGCGGCGGCCCATTTGCTCAAATTCGACTCGGTGCATGGTCGCTGGCAGCCGGAAGTAGAGGCTACCACTGAGTCTGAAATGTTAGTGGATGGCAAGCCGCTCAGCTTCAGCGAGTATAAAACCCCGGGTGAAGTGCCCTGGGATGAGTTAGGGGTCGATATCGTGTTGGAGTGCTCCGGCAAGTTTCGCACGCCGGAGTTGCTAGAGCCCTACTTTAAGCGAGGGGTCAAAAAAGTGATTGTGGCCGCTCCGGTGAAAACAGGCGCACTCAACGTGGTCTACGGCATTAATGATCACCTCTACAATCCCGATGAGCACCATCTGCTCACAGCGGCCTCTTGTACTACGAATTGTCTGGCTCCTGTGGTGAAAGTGATTCAGGAAGGGCTGGGCATCAAGCATGGGGTGATCACCACCATTCATGACCAAACCAACACCCAGACGATTGTGGATGCACCCCATCAGGATCTGCGGCGGGCCAGGGCGACGGGGATGTCGCTGATTCCGACAACTACGGGCTCAGCCACGGCGATCACCATGATTTATCCCGAGTTAAAGGGCAAGCTCAATGGGCTCGCGGTGCGGGTGCCACTGTTGAATGCGTCTCTAACAGACTGCGTGTTTGAGGTGGAGCAACCGACCACGGTGGAAGCCGTTAATCAGCTCTTTCAGACTGCCGCAATGGGGGAACTGGCTGGCATTTTAGGTTACGAGGAACGGCCGCTCGTTTCGATTGACTATAAGGATGATCCGCGCTCTGGCATTATTGATGCCCTCTCCACGATGGTGGTTGATGGTACGCAGGTCAAAGTGTTGGCCTGGTATGACAACGAGTGGGGCTATGCCAACCGGATGGCCGAACTCACTCGCAAAGTCGCTCAGAGTTTAGCGTAACGGTTTTTATTCGATAGAACTGATGCACCGGATGAGCTTTTCCGAGTTTGATCGATCCCCCCGGCTGCGCCACCCCCCTTGAGAAGGGGGGATCCTGCCCCAACTGCAGACTTCTCACCGTCAAAAGCATAGGTTCTGCTTTTCAGTTGTTCCCAAGCCTGGATGGCTAACTCCGATGGATTCTTCTTCCAAACTTGACCAAGTCAGTATTCGTAACTATGCGATCGTGACCCTAGCCTACTGGGGCTTTACTATCACGGACGGAGCACTGCGGATGCTGGTGCTGCTATATTTCCACACCCTGGGCTACACGCCGTTAGAGGTGGCGATGCTGTTTTTGTTCTACGAAATCTTTGGCATTGTCACGAATCTCTTCGGGGGCTGGATTGGCTCCCGGTTTGGGGTCAAGCTCACGCTTTACAGCGGCATTGCTCTGCAAATCGGTGCGTTGCTCATGCTCACTCCCGTCAATGAAAGTTGGGCGCTGACCTTGGCCGTTCCCTATGTGATGGTCGCCCAAGCCTTTTCTGGCATTGCTAAGGACCTCACCAAAATGAGCTCGAAGAGTGCCATTCGCTTGGTGATTCCCCAAAACGCTCAGTCCGCACTGTTCAAGTGGGTCGCCATTCTCACTGGGTCGAAGAATGCGCTGAAGGGGGTAGGCTTCTTTCTGGGCAGTCTGCTGCTGGCGACGTTCGGCTATGTGAATGCTCTACTGATTATGGCTGTCGGGCTGATGGCGGTGCTGGTTTCCGGATTCTGGCTGCCGTCGGGCATGGGCAAGGTCAAAGCGAAGGTGAAATTTAGCCAGCTGTTTTCAAAGACACGGGAAATCAATATTCTCTCGGTAGCGCGGTTCTTCTTATTTGGGGCGCGGGATGTCTGGTTTGTGGTGGGGCTACCCGTTTTTCTCTACAGCGTTTTGAACTGGTCGTTTGAGCAGGTGGGCGGCTTCTTAGCGATTTGGGTGATTGGCTACGGCATTGTGCAGTCCCTGGCACCTACCTTGCTGCGTCGGTTTGGCTCAGGGCGACCGCCTGGAGCGAGCACAATCCGGTTTTGGACTGGGCTCCTGACGGCGATTCCCGCCTCAATTGCGATCGCGCTACAGCTAGGGCGTCCCCCAGGGCAAACGATTGTGGTGGGCCTGATGGTGTTTGGTGTGGTGTTTGCGTTTAACTCGGCGGTGCATTCTTACCTGGTGCTGGCCTATACCGAGGATGACAAGGTGGCGCTCAATGTCGGGTTTTACTACATGGCGAACTCCGGCGGGCGCTTAGTGGGGACGGTGCTCTCTGGGCTGATTTTTCAGATGTACGGCTTAGTGGGATGCCTATGGACATCAGCACTGTTTGTGTTGCTGGCGGAGTTGATCACCCTCAAGTTGCCCAATCCGAAGTCGACCCAAGAATTGGTAGGCTGATTGTTATACGTCCGAGTTTTGGTGAAGACAGTTCTTACAGCTTGCCTATTAGTCTCGAAGTTTTGAATGGTCATTCAGTTGTGAATTAAGTTGGTATCTAAGGCTTACTTTAAAGAGGAAAAGAGAGGATGCCTGATAAAACTCTAATTTGCATTGGTGATGGCGATAACATAGGTGATGTTATTGATCTTCACTTGCTCTCAGGAAATCTTGAAGAAGCCAGTCGATTTTCATTTCAAGTAAAATCAGCTCTTGAAGAGATAGCAGCCTTGGCTAAGAGAGAAATCAAAGCTGCACTAGTATATGTCGCTGGTGATGATATATGTTTCATTGTTTCGAGTAACTTGAAACTCGAAGATCTTCTAGTCTCTTATTCAAAATATTTTCTAGAGAAAACTGGAAAAACAATGTCATTTGGGATTGGAAGAACATCGGTTGAAGCTTTAATCTGCTTAAGGAAGGCAAAAGTTTCGGGCAAGGGACGTGTGATCACTTATGGGGGTGCTCAAGATTGAGAGAACTGTATATTTTTGTGACCACCGATAGGCCTGATCAGTACCTTAACTCAATCGTACATTGTATTGAAAAAGGCGTAAAAAGAGTGGTCTTTATCCAAGTTGAAGATAATCGCATGGAGCAGATTCAATTAAACTCACTTAGGGCCAATGTATACAACTTGCTTCAAAATCTTTCAATGGGCATCTATAAGCACTATACAGGTGCCTTCAAAGATCAAATGGTTCAATTAGACACGGAGTATTCTGCTGATGAACTAGCAAGGCTAAAAGCAAAATATAGTCTGTGCTTGACAGATGGGATTGATTGGGAAATCAGAAGAATTCAGTATCTTGACTTAAGAAAATATATACATATTCTTGGCAAAAGAAAAGCTGGATTAATTGACGACACGTCAGTCTCTAAAGTCTATATAGGTGATATTTTTGCATGCTCTTTGCTTGAAAATATTGATCAGCTCTATACTTTTGAGCTACTTGTTAAACCCAACTTCGAGAAGCCTTGGAAAACGCTTGTTCATGAATTGGTGGAGGGTAAGGAATATAGATATACCAACTTGGTCGAAACACCGATATTTAAAGATAGCAATAAATCAATCTTGATAAGAACAACGCCATTGTTGATTTCAATAATCCTGACTGTTTTAGTTGTAGCAAGTATACTTGTGGTAACTTTCTTGTTTGGCTTTAGCAGCACCTTTATACAGGTCATAAGCACTATTGGAACAGTTTTGGGAATTATTTCATTTTTCCTCATTTATTTTCCCGTGCGTAGCTAAAAATCTATGGAATGAACCGAAGTATAACAACCCCAATACACCGCAATATCCTTAAGTGAGCAGCGGGTTTAAGAGATAGTAATGTCTATGCGTTAGCAATGCTCTACAGAGTGAAGAAGCACATAACTCTGCTGCAGTGCCTAGCTAATTTGTTGAGATGGGCG
>CAZFWL010000307.1:0-4735 GCA_964522775.1 uncultured Halomicronema sp. | reverse complement strand
GGAATCCTGACTTACTTAATCAAGCTAGCGATCGCTTTGGTGACCAATGCATTGTGGTGGCGATCGACGCTCGCAAGCGCGAGTCAGCGGACAACCCTGGCTGGGACGTGTATGTGCGCGGCGGGCGGCAAAATACTGGACTGGACGCGATTGAGTGGGCACAAGAAGTGGTCAAACGCGGGGCAGGCGAGCTGTTGGTCACGAGTATGGATGCCGATGGTACCCAGGCTGGTTATGATCTGCCTCTGACGCGAGCGATCGCTGAAAAAGTCGATGTGCCGGTTATTGCCTCGGGGGGAGCGGGCAACTGTCAACACATTTACGAAGCGCTGACGACGGGGCAGGCTGAAGCCGCCTTGCTGGCTTCGTTACTGCATTATGGTCAGCTCACCGTTGATGAAATCAAAACTTATCTAACCGAGCATCAAATCCCTACCAGGCCAGCCGTCTAGTCATCCGGGCAAATTGGCAATCTTCAGCTCAATGGCTCTGCGTTGCTTGCCTTCAGCTGCTCAAGGTCTGATTGGCTGCACAGAAAACGAGATCGCCACAAACCTAACAACTTCATTAAATTACTGTTACACTGCTTAACATAAGCGGTTAAATGTAAACGTACGAAAGGTACAAGTTGTACTAGGCATTCATATGCTCCTCCTCACCGTGATTGTTGTTATTGGCTTAGTTGCTTGGGCATTACGCCTGATGGAGCAAGCTGTTAAGAGCCAAGAGTTCTCATTCATGCTGGCGGGCTTTTTGGTCGCTTCATCCGCCGCTGCAATGATGACGGTTTATTTTTTGATGAGCAACTACGTGCTCTATATGGATCAGGTATACGACAGCGCACCAATGCAGAGCTCTGCGATGGTTTATGAGAGTGATAGCTTTGCTTCCAATAGCTTGGTGTCCATCGAAGGGCAGTCGGCTCAGCGCCAGTATTAATAGAGTTGTTTGTGATGGGGCGGTGAGTTTATCTCCTAGCAATGAAGCTCACAGGCGTCGCTTCGCCAAGATCTTAGTCCATTTGGTTTGACGAATTTCCATAGCTTGAATGACGAGAATCGTGGTCCTTTGCTGTTCAGGACCACAATATTCAAAATCCGGAATTCTCAGATTTGCTTAGACACTCTTTCTTGCTTCTTGGAAGTAAGGATTCGAGTGGAAGCCTAAGTCACACTTTCTGCTTTGATTGTTTCTTGCAGTTGGCGCAGGCCCGTCTCATATTCTGGACCCATCATGGCATCCATAAAGAAGCCGAAGTAGGTGCTGAGGGGTTGTTGCAGCACAGGCACGCCCTCCCGCATGTCAGTATCGAGTGACCAGGTGACGTGGGTTTTGCCGTTTTCTGGTTGCAGGGTAAAGGTGGCATCAGCCCGACCGCGATCGCCAAACTCTAAATGAGTTTTCATCGAGCGGTTCTCGGTTAACTCAACAATGGTTTGTGAACCGGCACCAACTTCAGGATTGTCACTTTGCCAGGTCATGGTTTGCCCTACACCCGTGCCAGTAATTGACATGCTCGCTTCAGGATCTTTCGTCGCCCAGGGTGACCAGGCATCCCAGCGATTGAAGTCGCTAACCCAGGCAAATACAGTCGCGGGTGGTGCATCAATGACGGCGTCCCTTTCCACATGGACGTGGCTTGGCAAGACGAAGCCGAGGGCGATCGCCCCCAACACCAAGCCGACCAAGCCTCCGATGATTTTCCCTATCCAAGACCGCATAACTCACCTCCTGCTAGGACTGATGACTGCCGAGCCAAGTGTTGTCAATGAATAGTCTGAGCTTAGCGCGAGGTCCCATGTTCCCAATTGAAGAAATGTTGACCTGGCAGTCGCCGCATCACTTTGTGTGGGGGCCGTTTTCCAAAATCTAGAATGGCGTGGTCAATAGTGCATCAAAACTATTTTTGCCGGGTACTTGGGCCGATTACTTGATGCCATCGAATAGCCCATACAATACAGTGGCAAGGTTTTCTGCAATTGATTTTGGACTTGCGTGACAGGGGTTGGGCCTCCCTTTGGTAACTGAATGAATGAGTATCCATAAGCCTCTTTGTAGACAGCCCTTGGATGATTACATCGGGATAATGGCAGGCGAAGTCGGGAACGGTAATGGACGGATTTTTTTGGCAGCAATTTTGGGAAATTGTCATTGGCGGGTTAAAGCTTGACCCCAATGTCTTTATCCAAGTGGGTGATAGCGTCCAAGATCGCTGGATCGCGTTAGCCATTGTGTTGCTGGCGGGTTTTTCCCAAGCCATTGGCCAGAGCATTGTGCTGTTTGCCAACCGGATTAAGCCCCTGCGCTTTGTCTTGAGTCTCGGGGTATCAGCGCTTATCTACTTCGTTACCTTTGTGGTTTGGGTGGTGTGTATTTGGGTGAGTGTCCATCTCATCTGGCGCGGTGGCTTCACTGTGGAGAGTGTCTTTCGAGGTTTAGCGGTCAGTTATGCGCCTCAGCTTCTAGGTTTTCTGATCGCTGCTCCTTATTTCGGCATGCCCATTGCGGCCCTGCTCTCAATTTGGACCCTGTTGGCGGTGTTCGTCGGAATTGAATCAACGACGACATTAGCAACGTGGCAAGTGGTTTTGGCCGTAGGTGTGGGGTGGCTGCTCTTACAACTGGGGCAGCGCACAGTGGGGCAACCGCTAGATCGTTTAGAAGAATGGCTGACGAGCTTGTCTGCCGGTCATCGCGTTGATACCCGTTCGAAAAATTTAGATGCCCTGCTTGATCAGCAGGCTAGTCAAACTTGGCAGCGTTCTAACGTCGACATTATTGATGATGCGGGGATGCAAGTTGCGCCCGGACATTCCGCCACCTCGAAACGACTGTATCGATACGTGGCGATCGCCTTTGTCGTCTTCCTGCTCATTGGCATTATTACGACTTCTCAGCAAGGCTTTAAGCTCTGGTTTCAAGCTTTAGACGACACCGTGCAGCTAGTGGTTGACCTGACTGCTTTGGGGTTCGTCGCGGTGATTATCGCAATTTTGATGACGCCGCTAGAGTCACTAAGTTGGTGGGCGGGTTGGCAAGGCGATCGCCCCTTGAATCCAGGGGTGGCGGTGCGTCATGCCGACCACACTGAAAATGAGGAAGTGGTTCGCTATGTCACCTATCTAGATGGCATTAACCAAGGCACCTATGGTTACCTGCCAGAAGTCGAGCGATTTTTAGACCAACTTGCGGCAGCCTTACCGCCAAACGTGCTCTTGGTAAAAGGCATCATTCCCTACTCCGTCAGCAACACGCAACTCACCGCGGATAATGCCTTTGCTTGGGTCTGGCGCTGGGTCGATGCGTTCAAGGCCACTGTCCCCGTGGTGCCCATCGGGTTTGTGGTGAATATCCGCAATATCTTTGCGGTGATGATGTCTGCCGATGCCCGCTATGGGCCGATTCAAAATCGTGGCCTGGCTCAGGTGCTGTACGACAGCCTGATTTATCACGGCTATCAACCTGGCAGCGGCACGCCCATCAGTCTCATCGGTTTTAGTGGCGGGGGACAAATGTCGATGGGGTGTGTGCGGTATTTGCAGCAGGTAACCGATGCTCCGATTGAGGTGATTTCCATTGCGGGGGTGATTAGCGGCAATACCGGGGCGATGGCCGTAGACCGGCTCTATCACCTGGCAGGCAAACTTGACCCCGTTGAAAAATTGGGGGTCAAACTCTTTCCGGCCCGCTGGCCGATCGCCCCCTTGTCTAACTGGAACAAGGCTAAGCGCCGGGGGCGCATCGTATTTATCTCCCTCGGCGATATTAGCCATAACGGTAACAATGGCCCGATGAGTATCGATATGCGATTACCAGACGGGCGCACACCGCTGCAGCAAACCGTTGATATTGCGACCGGAATTTTGCTCAAAGACTGGGCGGTGTCAGGGCTCAATAAATCTGACTTCATGCGCCCCAGCAATTACGAACTCTACCAAGCGGCCCCGTTTAATCGGGTCGATTATTACCCGCTGAACAAGCTGCCGAATCTTGAACACTATCGCCCAATGGGTGACTGGATGGGACGGCTGATTTTGCCTGAGGCCGAGGCACGGCAGGCAGTACGTCAGGTGGGATTCGAAATCTGTCATGCACCACCGACCTATGCGCATTTGATTGGACATACGGTGGCTTTGCGGTGGAATACCGATGCTGAGACCCAAGCCTACGTTCAGTTGGTGACGATGGACGTACATTTTGCTGAGCAGGTGGCAGTAAGCAGTCGCCAAGGCACAGTGCATCCCGATCGCATCAATCATTGGTCGAAGGTCGATCCGCTGGAATCGATCGCAGGTGCTCACCCCATTGATGATGTCACAGTGCTGCTACGCGGCCCCGTTCAGGTCATTGAAGCCGCTGACCAACCGGTTCAGTTATTGCTGCAAACTGACCCGGTACATATGACCGGGCGATTTTACGGGCTGGTGCAAATTGTTGAAGCGGTGGGAGACGATCGCTTTCCGGTGCGATATTACAACAAAGCGACCCATCAGTTCAACGGCCCTGAAGATGTCGTCTATATTCCGGCGGTGCTCCCCAATCGCGATGGCCGCTACCAGTCTACGAATCGAGACATTGAGCAATCCCCGCTGAATGAAACCGGTTGGTATATCTATGGCGCCCTGAATGACCAGAATGAGTTTGTGGTGCAGGCGATCGCGCCGTTTCATCTCTTCGATCTGACGCCGGATATCGTCATCACTGACCGGAAGGCCTCACTGAAATATATGACCCA
>CAZFWL010000306.1:0-4747 GCA_964522775.1 uncultured Halomicronema sp. | reverse complement strand
GCACCAACCGCGCCCAAGTGGCCTTCGAGCGCGAGTTGTTGGACATCATGGAAACTATTGAACCGACTGCGATCGCGCCGCAAGACACCGAAGAGACTAATGCGGTCTCATCCTACTAGCCAGACTTCTCAGAACAGTTGCTTGGGGTGCTCGAAATAATGGCGGCACCTTGCTGGGCTCGTAGTGCTGACTTTTGTTGACTGTACAGATTGAACTGTTCATCCTTCTGACTTGCAGAAAAAGTGCTGAGGCCTTTATCCATAAGCACTTTACTGAGAATAGCCGCGACAAAGAGTATCTGAGCAGCGAGTAACCGACTCAAAAGTAAAATTACGATTGCCAAAGATTGTTAATACCCTCGTCAAGAGTGCGTCGCAGTCGAGGTTTATCATGCCTAATGGGGATGGATGAATTAGGTATAAATGCTCATGAAATCCCTCTGCGAATCTCCTCTAGCGATCGCCCTAAGACAAGACCTCCCCAAGCGACTAAAAGCGCATTCATACACGATTGTCGACCTTGCCCAAGAAATTGCTGAAGACCTGGAATGTCCGCTTTGCGAAATCCTGACGCCCGTAGGTGAGGCCCTGATGGAGTTGGTGGCCCAGCATCAAGTGAAATTTGATTCCGTCTGTAAGCAGGTTAGTTTGTCCCAGCGGGTAAGTTTGCTGAGCGTCGCAAGCTAGGCCATTCCTAGTGCGGTCAATTCAACCTTGCAAGGACGAGAGCATTACAAATGAGCTTTGATGAGCAATAGCGTTCCGGCAGTCACGCCCAGGGCAAAAAAGCCCGATCCAAGCATGATCATTTTCATTTTGAGGCGGCGAATGCGGCGGCTGTAAGCAATGCTGTCGAATGAATCGAGTTGGCGGTCTGGCAAAGTTGCGAGAAAGCCCACAGCGTAAGCGATCGCTGATATCAAAAAGATGACAGCTGGGATGCTGAGAGCAATGCCCTTACGCGTGCCCGCGTCGATATCAAAAGGCACAGCCAGCATGAACAGCCCTAGATAAACCGGAATTGCTATCAGGCTGATTTGCAGCATTAAGCGACAAAATGCCTGGGTAATCACTAAGGCGTCGACTGAGTGATTTTCGGGCAAGGCTTTCATCAAAGTCATAGAGTCTATATATAGATTCGTAAATAGGATTCCCCGCTGTGTGGACGCAGGGAACAAACGAGATCGCCCCTATGGTCAACGCGGTGGTAGCAAGGCAGCCACTGACTACAGCGATTAGTTGACTCTATGAGTCAGAGCCATGCCAGTATCGTAATTCTTCACCATCTTAGCCTTGGCAAACTCAACCGATCGCTGCTTCACGCAGTGTTCATCGTTGGTCACCACAGTTAAAGATTGAGTCCCTGCAGTGAGTGATTTAATTACCCTGCAACGCGGATTGCCTTTCCGCGACCTGTTTAAAACGGCGGAGCTGGGCTTCCATATCCTGCTTCGTAAGCTTGGCAGCAAAGGTATTGAAGCCAAAGGCCACAATTGGGTTGGGAACCGCAAACTGAAACTGATTGAGCAGCAATGTTCCACGCTCGTTGGGCTGGCATTCCCAGCGATCGCGCCCCTTGAAAAAGCCGCTAAACTCCCACACGATTACCCCTGGAGCCCGCTCTGCTACGGTACTCACGAGAGTAGGCTGCCACAGGGGCAGTTGGATGATGAAGCGGCTTTTCCCTCCTAATTCAGTATCCCAAGTGTCACCAATGGGCTCACAGCGCAGCGCCGGATTCAGCCATTGGTGCATGAGCCCGCGATCGGTGATGCAATGTTCGACGAGGGTGGCGTTCGTCGTGATTTGAATCGATTGTTCGAATACTTGTACTGGCTGCGTCATCGCGATCGCTGAAACTAATTTAAGTCAATGCTCAGATAGATTTCTATTCTTAGGTGACGAATAACAGACTCGCCCCCAGAATATATTGGTGAGCTTATCAATCAGACATGTCCATCTATCTATTCGCTGCTAGGTTAACGAAACCGGTCCAGATCAGTCCTGGCAAGGGTTGTGGAAGCCGCGAATTTGCCCAATTTAAAGCCTTGAGCCACTGGTTCCGATAGGTATTTCGAAAGTCGCTAGTCTCTCATTATAAAAAAAACGATCTTGACTTGTGTTTATGGTAGTTTCACGCAAATATAGCTGCATACGTGAACTCAATGGAGTCTAGGGTGCGCAAATACTCGTTATTTCGCCCCCGGTAGAACGAATTAGCTCAACATCGTATCTCAGGAACCATGACAGTCAGTCTTAATTTCTCACCTGTACCACCCGGGGCATCTCCCCCCCTAGAGATACCCCCAGCCATAGCTCAAGTAAATATGGCTCCTTTAGAAACTTTTGTCAGCGAAATGAGCACGACCCTCGGCTCATTTTTGCCTAGCTTAATTTGGGCGATCGTAATTTTGATCGCTGGCTGGATTGTTGCCACCATAGCGGCTTCGATCACCAAAGGCATTTTGAACCGGACGACCCTAGACGATCGCCTGACGAATATGGTGATGGGTCAAGATCCTGACCGCGATGTGCCCATCGAAGCTTGGGTTGCAACCGCCGTCTACTGGATCATTTTGATCTTTACCTTGGTCGCCTTCCTAAACGCCCTCAATCTAGAGGTTGTTTCAGAACCGCTCAACGACTTCTTGCAAAAAATCTTCCAATACTTGCCTCGCATTGGAGGAGCAGCGGTCCTATTAGCAGTTGCTTGGGCCACTGCCACCATCGTCAAAGTGCTGGTGACTCAAGGGTTAGCACGGTTTAACCTGGACGATCGCCTATCGCAAGAAATGGGCGAAGAAGGGAGCCCCATCGTTGTCAATGAGTCAATTGGCAACATTCTGTACTGGTTCATTTTCTTGCTGTTTGTGCCGCTCATTTTGAGTGCGCTCAACTTGCCGGGTCTACTCTCTCCGGTCGAGGAACTGATCAACGACTTCCTGCAGGCGATCCCCAGAATTTTGACGGCTGGCGTCATCTTGGTGGTGGGTTGGTTCATTGCCCGCATCGTGCGCAAGATTGTGACCAACTTGCTAGCAGCTACCCAAGCAGATCAGATTGGTTCACGGTTTGGTCTGTCGGCAGGTGCGGCTCCTCGGACGTCTGCTCCAGGCACTCCGCCCCCACCGCCGTCGGCGATGAGTAGCACTGACGAGGGTCTCTCTTTATCACAGTTGGCCGGCACGATTGTGTTTGTGCTGATTTTGATCCCCGCTGTCGTCGCAGCATTGAATGAGTTGGATATTGAAGCCATTTCTGGGCCAGCAATTTCAATGCTGGAACTGATCTTGGATTCGATTCCTCGGATCATTATGGCGGGTGTGGTTTTGGCCGTGGCTTACGTCGTGGGTCAATTTGTCTCGGATTTGGTGGTTGGGCTGTTGCGCAGCGCTGGGTTCGACAACATCTTGGGCATTCTCGGACTGCCTGAGCTGAACCAGCCGACCGCTCGGGTTGACAACATCGACGCCGAAGGTCAGCCAGCGACTCGCGTCCAAACTGCCAGCACTTCGCCTTCTGAAGTCGTCGGTTTGATTGCCTTGGTCGCCATTGTGCTCTTTGGAGCGATTACAGCTACTGAGATTCTCGGCTTTGAGACGCTATCTACCATCGTTCGCGCGATCTTGCGGATTTCCGCTAGAGTGCTGAGCGGGGTTGTGGTGTTTGCGGTCGGTCTGTACTTTGCCAACTTGGCGTTCCGACTCATTCGTAACATGGGCGGCGCACAAGCCAACATTCTGGCTCAGTCGGCCCGCATCGCGCTGATTGCTCTGGTGACAGCGATGGGTCTGCAACAGATGGGTGTCGCAACTGACATCGTGAATTTAGCATTCGGCTTGTTGCTCGGTGCCGTGGCAGTGGCGATCGCGATCGCTTTTGGTCTCGGTGGTCGCCGTATCGTTTCCAAACAGATTCGCGACTGGTTAAACGCCTTCAAGCAGCGTTAACACCGTTAGCTCAATTGAGTTTCATCCACAATGCACCCCGGCTGATTGACCAACCGGGGTGCATTGTCTATTTGGGGCCGCTATAGTGAACAACACGATTAATTAAGCGATCGCGCATGAGCCAGGCCCATGGATAGCAGTGATATTGCTCGATATATTGAACAAACCGATAGCATCTCAAAGCCGTGGATGTTGATTCAGTGGCGGTTGCAAAAGCTCAAGGAGCGTCAGTCTGAGATGGCCCCTGAGGCCTATCTGCAAGAACTGACAGAGCTGCACCAAGCACTCATGGATTTGGGAGAATGGTGGGTCGGCCGCGAAGACGAGGTATTTCGATCTACTGGTGATTGATTCTGTTCTGAGTATTTCTAAAACTAAGAAGGAGAGACTGATTAAAGCTCCGGTCCCTCTCCTTGGAGAAGGAGAGGTTAGGTGAGGTCGAGGTCGAACCACTGCCGCACCCAACCCACCACTGACCCCGCACCATGCCCTCGCTGGACTCGCCGCCTGCCGCGAGGGAGTCACCCGATCAGAAGAAAGTCTGCGTCTCCACCCGGGCTAATCAGTCGCTAAACCTACTCGGGCAACTCCGTGGGCACATCAGCACAGAGAGCCCGCTCTTCGTCGGTGACGTTGATGTTGTAAGTCAGATAATCGCGCAGCCAGTTACACCCCCGTACCAGCAGCCGCTCGCGATTAAGGTCATAGATAATCACTGTCCCATAAGCGCTCACACTGGCAATGGTTTCCCCATCAGGGCTAAAATCCACACTCACGACCCAGTTGTGATGGCCCTTC
>CAZFWL010000305.1:0-4752 GCA_964522775.1 uncultured Halomicronema sp. | reverse complement strand
AAACTCTCGCAAGCCGATGCGAATCGCTTGTTCAATCAAGGTTTCGGCTGACAATTGCCCATCGGAATGATGGGTGTGCATATGAAAGTTCAGACTGCCGGGGCAACTCGTTTCGTTTACCGTCTCAAATATGCCTCGCAGTTCTAGAGCATCTCTTTGCAATGCCCTAGCCGAGACGCCTATTGGGACGGGGCTAGTTACCATGATTAACCTTACCGACTGACTTTCTCACTAAATATCTTTATCTCTATCTAATATAGCTGTCGTAAAAAGTTTACGTATAACTAATTCTTATTTTTTTAGGAATGTAAATTCCCGCTATCAGTTCCCCGTCGCCCCCGCGAATTTTGGGTGGTAAGGCATGCAATTCCTCTCATCGGGCAGCGGTGCCATGAATCAGTGGGGATGCTGGGCGGAGAAAGAACGCGATCGCTATTTTAATTGAGAATACTTTTCTGCAAGCTCCGAGTTTCCGTGGAAATGAGCCTCCTTAGGTGACTGACTTTCAATCCCTTATTGCAACTCTGTCTAGACTAGCTAAAGTC
Organism: uncultured Halomicronema sp.; assembly: GCA_964522775.1. Classification (GTDB taxonomy): domain Bacteria; phylum Cyanobacteriota; class Cyanobacteriia; order Phormidesmidales; family Phormidesmidaceae; genus Halomicronema. The sequence goes on along the minus strand of CAZFWL010000305.1, from coordinate 4,207 downwards.
GTAACTGCCCCAGAAAGCCTAACTGAGTCTTGGAAAACTATTGAAAATCTAAAATTTGGGGTCTGATTATTCCAAACTGCTAAAGAAAATAGTAGAGAGTGGTTTGCAATAGTGATAGGATGTGCGCTAGTTGTTTTAACCGTAGTTATTCTCAATAAGGATTCGGACGGAAGCCATGGCAATGCACAAATTGACTCGACGTTCTTTTATGGTGGCGGCTGGCGCAGCTTTTGCCCTTATCGCTGCACAGTTCCATCAGCCGCAACAGGCATTCGCTCAGAACGGCGAAATTAACCTCTACTCTTCCCGGCACTACAACACGGATGATGCTTTGTATGAGGGGTTCACTGAGGCGACGGGCATTCGCGTTAACCTCATTGAAGGTAGCGGTGATGAACTGCGGGAACGGATTATCAGCGAGGGGGAGAACAGCCCTGCCGATATTTATATGACGGTTGATGCGGGTCGACTGTGGCGGGCTCAAGAAGAAGGTCTGTTTGCCCCAGTGAGTTCTCCTATTCTTGAAGAGCGCATTCCGGCCAATCTACGCAGCCCGGATGGTTTGTGGTTTGGTTTTTCGACGCGAGCTCGAGCCATCATGTACAACAAAGATCGCGTTAACCCAGCTGAGTTGTCCACCTACGAAGCTTTAGCTGAGCCGGAGTGGGGTGGCCGGATTTTGGTTCGGACTTCGGGGAATATCTACAACGTTTCTTTGACTGCCGGCATGATTGAAACCCTGGGTGAAGAGGCGACCGAAGAATGGGCCGCGAACTTTGCCAGCAATTTGGCGCGGGAGCCAGAAGGTAATGACACCGCTCAAATCAAAGCGGTGGCAGCAGGGCTGGGCGATGTCGCAATTGCGAACAGCTACTATCTGGCTCGTTTGGGAAATTCGGATGATCCGGCCGATCAAGAGGTGTTTGAACGAGTCGGCATCTTCTTCCCCAATCAGGATGACCGAGGCACCCACGTCAATGTCAGTGGTGCCGGTGTACTGCGGACTGCTCCCAATCCCGAGGGGGCGATCGCGTTCCTCGAATATCTCTCCACACCAGAAGCTCAAGCATTTTTTGCTGAGGGCAATAATGAATACCCGGTAGTAGAGGGGGTAGAGCTAAATCCTGTGCTGGCTAGCTTTGGTGATTTCATTGCAGATGAGGTCAATGTTGAAGCCTATGGCAGGAATGCTCCTGCAGCTCTTCAGCTGATGGATCGCGTTGACTGGCCATAAGCAACTAGCCTGTATCTCCTCCGTTAGTTGGCCGGCGAGCAATTGGCCAAAAGACTAACTTCAGCACGGCTCAAGGCGGGTTTTGTCTACGGTCTCGATGAATTTTCGACGACCCGACAAGATCCGCTTTGTCTTTGGAGGAGCGATCTCTCAACACAAAGATCACTCCACGCATGGAGAAGTCTGGTACTCATCTCACAACGCGATTCAATAGTGAAAGGCTCGGTATGATTGGGGTGAGCTTGAGGAGAGTCGGCATGGTCAGCGATCGCAAAGCGCAATTCATTCAGGTATACCGTGACCTCAACCTGTTTCCGTTGTCAAAAGCCGAGCAGATTGAAAAGTTTCAGGTGAAGTACGGTCAGAAAGCGTTGAGAAGGTTGGGCGATGAAATCTTGGCCTCCGAGGTCAATGGCAAGCTGATCTTCACTGGGCATCGGGGCTCTGGTAAATCAACCTTGCTTGTGCAGTTGGCAGAGCAAATGAAGGACGCGGGTTTTTATGTTGCCCGCTTTTCCATCGCTGATATGGTCGAGATGTCGGATGTTAATCACATCAATATCCTCTATTCCATCGCGCTGAAGTTATTAAGCCTGGCAACTCTGCGACAAATGCCGATTCCTGAAGGCACAAAACAGGCGCTCATCACCTGGTTCACTCAGACAAAGTCTCGGGAATATACCGATCAGCTCAAGTACGAGTTGGGAGCAGGGGTAGATTTTTACGGGCTGTTTAGCGGCAAGCTTCAAAAGGAAGGCGCATTTCGGGAGATTATTCGCGAAACCTATGAGCGACGAGTTTCCGAACTTTCTGAACAGATCAATAAAATCGCCGCAACGATTCAAACGACTACGAAAAAGGAAGTTGTCGTCATTATTGACGACTTAGACAAGCTGGATTTAGAAGTGGTGCGGCCCATTTTTCAGGACAACATCAAAGCATTATTCTCACCTCAGATCCGCATTGTCTTTACTATTCCAGTAGCTGTAATTCGCGAGCCTCAGCTAGTTGCCACGCTAGAGTCGGACAGCACCATTATCATGCTGCCTGTGACGAAATTCTACAGCCGCGAAGATGTGCGTAAAGTGGATGCTGTGCCCATCGAAGCGAATGTAGAAACCTTAACAAGCTTACTGGAAAGGCGCATTCCTGAGGCACTCATTGAGCCTGAGATGAAGCGAGAAATCGTGCTATTGAGTGGTGGCGTGCTGCGAGAGCTGGTGCGCATCGGCCAAGAGTGTTGTCGCATTTGTATGGCGAAAATTGATCCAGACATAGAGGATCAAGTCGTCAAAATCAATGCCGATATTTTGCAAGAAGCCATCAAGAATCTCCGCAACCAGTTTGCCCGCACTCTTGGCAGCGATCGTTTTGAATTATTGAAAACGACCTACGAGAATTTTGCCCCACCTAATGCAAAAAGTATCGAGTTCTTGGAGCTACTGCACTCGCTCTATGTGCTGGAATATGAAAATGATGACCTCTGGTATGACCTGCATCCGCTGGTGGCGGATATTTTGCGCCGTCGGCAGTTGATTTAGTCCTAAATTTGAGGGTGGTCGCTCGTCACTATGCCCCTGACTGACTTAGAGGCCGCGAACAAATACGAACTCAGGAAACTGGTGCTGTCGATTGAGGCCCAGCCTCAGCAGTTAGGCCTGCTGCTGGCGGTGTGTGATGACCGCAATCTGCAAGCGCAACTGATTGAGCAATACGAAAAGGAACTGCAAGATGCGGGCATCGGCACCTATCGCACCCGGCTGAGCCACAAACGCCCCAGCCTGAAAGCGGCCCTGCTGGAACTGGTAGAGCAGGAACCGATGCTAAAATTGGGCGACCCAGCAGTGGTGACGGTGCTCAACGCGGGGGAACTGCTGGGAGTGCGGCTGACAGAAGAAAAGTCCGAGCAGGAGGAATTTTTCTTTTCGTTGCAGTGGACGCGGGAGGCGCTGCGGCAGTTTAACTTTCCGATTGTGCTGTGGCTGCCGGATGACGTGGCGACGCGGCTGGCCCAGCAAGCCCCGGACTTTTGGAGCTGGCGCAGCGGCGTGTTTGAATTTGCCGCTACCCCATCTGATTTCACGGCTGCCGCCCCACCCGACGACCAACCGCTGATGATGAGCGCGGATACCGACAGCACCGACACCGACAGCCAAATCCCCATCGCTGACCTGGAGCAGCAAATCGCCGACCTCACCGAGTCCTCGCCCGACTCACCCCTGCTGATCACCCTGCACAACACCCTGGGAAAAGCTTACAAACGTGAGTATCGCTACCAAAAAGCCCTAGCTCAGTATCAGCACGCCCTGACCCAGGCCCAAGCTCACCAAGACGAAGCCGGCCAAGCCCGCTCACTCCGCAACTTAGGGGATGCGTTGCGTAACTGTGGCCGCCCAGCCCAGGCCGTGCCCTACTATCAAGACGCCCTAGCCGGGTATCGCCAGCTCCAAGATGCCAATGGCGAGGCTGACACTCTCAATCGATTAGGGGTGGCTTACTATTCTCTGGGTCAGTATCAGCAGGCCATCGACTTATACCAGCAACATCTCGACATCGCCCGCGACATGGGCGATCGCCGGGGCGAAGCATATTCCCTCGGCAACTTGGGGAGTGCTTACTTTTCGCTGGGTCAGTATCAGCAGGCCATCGACTTTCATCAGCAGTCACTCGCAATCAAACGCGACATTGGCGATCGCCGGGGCGAAGCATATTCCCTCGGCAACTTGGGGAGTGCTTACTTTTCGCTGGGTCAGTATCAGCAGGCCATCGACTTTCATCAGCAGTCACTCGCAATCAAACGCGACATTGGCGATCGTCAGGGCGAAGCCAACGCCCTCGGCAACTTGGGGAATGCTTACTATTCGCTGGGTCAGTATCAGCAGGCCATCGACTTGCATCAGCAAAATCTCGAAATCGCCCGCGACATTGGCGATCGCCGGGGCGAAGCATATTCCCTCGGCAACTTGGGGAGTG
>CAZFWL010000304.1:0-4770 GCA_964522775.1 uncultured Halomicronema sp. | reverse complement strand
GTTGGAAAAAACCTGCCATGAGATGGGTGCACCTCTGCCGAAGATTACCGAAAAGCCCGACAACTATAATCAACTCCAGCGGATTCAACAGATTCAGCCAGATCTTGTCATTACCGGCATGGCTCACGCCAATCCCCTCGAAGCACGGGGCATCAACACCAAGTGGTCAGTAGAATTTACCTTTGCGCAAATTCATGGCTTTGCCAATGCCCGTGACATCTTAGAGTTGGTGACGCGTCCCCTCCGTCGGAATAGCAGCCTGCGCGACCTCGGTTGGGACAAACTCATTCAAGAGGAAGCGAAGGTTTAGCGGCAATCGGTTACGAGATTCTCAGCAAACTTAAAAGGCGATCGCGGTTAAGGGTTAACTCCTAACTGCGATCGCCTTTTAGATTGATTTGCTGAATGGTCCAACGGTTTATGACTGGTCTAACGCCTGCTGCACTCGTTGGAGAAGCGTATCGGGAATCAAGCGCTCTTGGTAGCCCCGCTGCCAAAGGGGGTTCCCAGGCGTGTTGCGCAGCAAATTAACTCGTTTAGCAGCGGCGGCTTTATAGCTAGCGATAAAAGAAGTTAATAGACGTGGCTTGTCACCGGGATTGTTGTAGCCACTCGTGTTATCTGCTTCGCGCAGGGTGATGATGCCTTCAACTCGATTGGGCCACATCGCCCACTGATCTAAGCTGAGGTGAGTGTAGGCTTGGGCTGAGCGCTGCCATTCATCCGCCGCAATCTGTCCGACTCCGTTTAGCGCAAATTGCCGGTCTTCAGTCACCTCACCGAAGAGATCTTCGTGATTGTGAGTGTAGAGCTTAACCAAGTAGTAGGTCGTCCCGATGGTAGTCAGCATGGAAGACGGCGCTTGCTCGACAACTTTAGGTGAGTGTGGTTTCAATAGCCTGCCCAAAAGTGGTTTATGTTATCTTCCGCTAGGCTTATGCTTCCCTTCGTTAAATAGGGAGTAACCCAGTGGTACATGAAATCTTGTGGCACATGGTTGATGCAAATGGACATAGTCCGTTGTTGACGTTAACCACTGCTAGTCAATTGCATGTAGTCGAAGCTTTATATGGCTAGTATTCTCGCCTGAACAGTGTCGTTATTGCTTGCGTAAAATCTTGGAAAAATCGTCGATATCAACATAAACTTTACAGTTGCGATCGCTGTTGTCGGTTGCCAGGTAGACCGATACTGTTGTGAACACTCAACGTCGTGATGATGGGCAGCTTCCGCAACACTAGATCCCCATTAAAGTGGCTGGAGTGCTGGTTGGATAAGGAATTGAGAGAGCCTGTTGTCCGTTACTCGATCTCTGCCGGGCATCGTTTTCACGATATTGATTTGGGTGTCTGGAATGGAGTTTGACCAATCGAGTTGTGTGAGCCTTGGGGGAGATAGAAGACTCATCAATCATTACCGATACTCTTTTTAGAGTCAGCCTTTGTCATTTGATAGATCTGTGTCAGCAAAAATACTGGGCGTCGAGTATCTGTAAAAATACGGAGTTTGCTTGAATTAGAGTGAATGTTTTGGGGGAATTTACTGGTATGAAAGGAACATTTCTCGGCGCTGTTAAAAGGGCAACCCTGAGCTTATTAGTTTTGGATAGGAAAATAATTTGGCATTAAAAAAGAGAGGCTGTTGACCTCTCTCTTGGGATTGGTTGATGTATCTGATGACTTGAGCCTTTTGCGTAGCTGCTGTTGGCGTTTTCGGAGTTGTCGCTGTCGAGCGGTGCCGCCACGACCTTTATCGTTACGTCCTTCGCGACGGGGAGATTCCCATCGTTTGAGAGTCGCCATGATATTTACCTGTTGGAAATAATATGGGCGGAGAGAGACTCGAACTCTCACGACCGAAGCCGCCACATTTTGAGTGTGGTGCGTCTACCAATTCCGCCATCCGCCCTTAGATGACACTCGAGGATTATACTGCGAAACGCTGCGGTTTAGCAAAGTTTGGTATTCAGGACTGTTGGACCAGTGATCAATTTCACGCGCTCGTAAGACCGGCAGCGGATGCGTCAAATCTTGGGTCCGAATCTGCTTGATGACTTCCCCGGTTTCTGACGCGACTGCGGCATCATAGGCCCGAGCCTGATCCAGAAAAGCGTCGACGTTGAGTTGGTCTGAGAGGCTGGGCGAGCCGCCGGAAAGCTTCATCAATAAAGAGGCGATGGTCTTGGCATCTTGAACAACCAGCAGGGCTGCGCGATCGCACGTGAATTCGGCACAGCGCACCCATTCCATAATTTGCGTTTGAAAGGTGGGGACCAGTAATTCAGCAAAGGGGAGTTGACTAGCGGCCAAGGTGAGCAGGTTGGCCAAGGTGAGATAGACGCTGTGGTCGCATTTGAGATGGCCGAGTTCGTGACCAATGACTGCCTGAATTTCTGCTGGGTTGAGCAACTCGATCAAAGCCGTGTGAATGACGATGAAGGGTTGTTTGCCTCGCATCGCAAAGGTGTAGGCATTCGGTACGGGATGCTGGCGAATGTAAAGCTGAGGGGCTTCGAGATCTAGGATTTTGCAAGCTTCCACTAGCAGCTCGTGCAAGTGGGGCAACTGGCGATCGCTCACCAACACACTGGATGAAATATTGTCGAGATAAAACACCTGTTCTGCAACTGGCCCTAGTGCTGTCCGCACGACAACGTCTAGCCCTGGCAGTTGTCGCAGGGTTGTCGTCGCGTTCAAATCCAGCGGATGCCGAAAGTGATCAGCTTTGAGGCCAGTGAGGACGGTTTTATGGGCAGTATCCATTGCAGCAGGGAATACAGGGCGTTGATTACCACTGTAACGAACTTCTTCAGCAGCCAATGGCACACCTAGATGGCATCAGGACTGCTGGAAGTAACGCTGCACAATTTCTACAATGCGTTGGGAAGCCTGACCGTCGCCAAATGGGTTTACCGCTTTGGCCATGGCGTCGTAGGCGGTCGGCGAATTCAGCAACTCCAGTGCCTCGGTGGCGATCGCCTCGGCTTGAGTGCCAACCAGTTTTGCAGTACCCGCCGCGATCGCTTCCGGACGCTCGGTGGTCTCCCGCAGAACGAGTACGGGTTTTCCTAAACCGGGCGCTTCTTCCTGCAGCCCTCCAGAATCGGTCAGGAGCAGAGTGCAGCGCTGCATGGCTCCGACTAATTGAGCGTAGTCCAGGGGCTCGGTCAAAAAGACACGGGGATGCTCTCCTAATGCGATCGTTAGCGGTTCTCTAACGGTGGGGTTGCGGTGCAGTGGCAAGAGCAGTGCCGTATCAGGACACTGATCAAGAATTTTCAAAAAGCCCTGGGCAATTTCTTGCAAGGGCTCACCCCAGTTTTCACGACGATGGACTGTTGAGAGCAAGACGCGGTGTCGCTGCCAGTCTAATCCGGGAATAGAGCAGGGGGGGGTTTGGGCGGCGACTGCAAGCAATGCATCAATTACTGTGTTACCCGTGTGGTGGACTTGACCAACGACGCCGGACTTCTGTAAGTGGCCGACGGCAGTTTCAGTGGGGGCAAAGTGCAGGCGCGTAATCTGGGAAATCAACCGCCGATTTGCCTCCTCGGGAAAGGGATTTAATAAATCGTCGGTCCGTAGCCCGGCTTCCACATGCCCAACGGGAATCTTTTGATAAAAAGCCGCGAGGGCAGCAGAAAAAGCAGTTGTGGTGTCGCCTTGAACGATGACAAGCTGAGGCTGCGATCGCTGAAAACAGTCTTCTAATCCTTGCAGGCTGCGACAGGTGATGTCGGTCAGACTCTGCTTCGGCTGCATGATCTCCAGGTCTTCGTCGGCCCCCAAGTGAAATAGCTGCATGACTTGGGCCACCATTTCCCGATGCTGGCCGGTGAGAATAACTTGGGTCGCAAAATCCGCAGATTGCCGAAACGCGCGGATCACCGGAGCTAACTTAATTGCTTCGGGGCGCGTGCCTAGGGTTATGCAAACACGAATGGGGGCAGACATAAATCAAGCAACTCAAAAAACGGAGTCAATAACTGTAGCAGTCGGCGTAGGCCTTCCTATGATGGCATGTCATGAATGACCGTATCGAGAAGCTGGCAGAATAAGTAAGCAGACACAAGGCCTGGTCAGATTCGAACAAGACCGCCGCGTGCTGCAGTTGATTCACCCATTGCCCCATAGACGCGATCGCCCATGGCTCACACGCTAAAACTTGATGCCGATACGCTGTATACCCTCGACCTAGCGGGAGCGCAGGCACTTATCGAACCGTTGATTGCAAAAGGAAATTTGCTCGATCCAGACGTGCGGATACAGTTTGAAATTGATTTTCCCCGTGAGCCCGCCGACCCACGCGAACTGTCGGAAATCCCGGAAGTGCGGCTCTGGTTTATTCGCTTAGATGCTTGCTACCCTTGGCTGCCCTACCTGTTGGATTGGGAAGCCGGTGAACTCGGACGCTACGCGGCGATGCTAGTGCCTCATCAGTTCAGCCCTAAAGACGGCATTCGTTACAATCCTGAGGCGCTGGAAATCTTTGTGATGCAGAAAATTTTTGTAGTGGCTAATTGGTTGCGATCGCAAAATAACTCTCAAACCACCCGCCTGAAATTTATGACGCAAATGCTCGGCTATGAAGTCGATGATGGGCTGTTCGACCTGTTGATGTCCTCATAAAACGAGTCATGACAGGTAGTCTGCGATCGCGGTGATTCGAATCTTCAAGATGACAGCTGTCTCAAACCTCTTGGTATCAGCAATGGAGAAGACCACTGCTCTGTAACAGCACAGTCAGAGCTCCTTACAATGAATAGGACCT
>CAZFWL010000303.1:0-4774 GCA_964522775.1 uncultured Halomicronema sp. | reverse complement strand
CCCGTCACAAAGGTCACACTTGAACTCAGTTCGCGGTGGGTCACCGGAATGCCGGCATAGGCGGGCACCGCCACCCCAGCCGTAATCCCGGGAACGACCTCTACATCGATGCCTGCGGCAATCAAGTCGCCCATTTCTTCACCCCCTCGCCCAAACACAAAGGGGTCGCCCCCTTTGAGCCGCACAACCGTGGCATGTTGTTGAGCCTGCTCAATCAGCAGTTGAGTAATTTCAGCTTGCGAAAGGGAGTGATAGCCCCGACGCTTACCCGCTGGCAGTAGCTTCGCTCGAGGATTCACCATGGCCAAAATGGGGGGACTCACCAAGGCATCGTAGACGACCACATCCGCCGCCTCTAGCAAGGCTTTACCCTTGAGCGTAAATAAACCTGGATCACCCGGCCCAGCACCGACCAAATAGACCTTGCTGGGCAGGCGATCGCAGTTATTGTGCTGGTATCGATCGGTCATATCGCCGAATTCCTCTGGGGTGCGAATTAGGGAAGTGAACAGCGCGGAGCTAAATATTAAGAAAATCTTAAGCCGTAATACTGTTTTCGGCTAGCCGGGTGGCAACCCCGCCCCCATCAATTGCCGTTAACGGTTGTCGAGTTGCCTGGAAGATATCGGCGACTACTTTGCCCAAGTCGCTACTGTTCCCTAAGGGTGATAGCAGTCGCAATGAAAGCTTGGGTAAGTGTTCAGCGATTTGCTCGGTGCGATGGGCGATCGCGTCAGTAATGCTGCCAGGAAACAAGAAAAATGGAGCGATTGCCAGATGCTGATGTCCCTGCTGCATCAAATGATAGACCTGGGTCTCTAGATCAGGGGCGACCTTCCAAAAGGCAACATCAGTATTGAGGCTCCGCGCCAATTGCTGAACCGCGCGGTTGCCCGCTGGGCGACGGCTGCCATGGGCTAGCAAGAGACAGCGATCAGCCTGGTTTCCGGCAATCCGGGCTGCCACATGCTGCTTGAACTGTGGACGACTACCCAAATAAGGCAAGCACTTAATCTGTAAGCCAGGCCGCAGTTGCTTTTGGGCGTAGCCAATTTCTGCCGGTAAGTCTTCTTTAACGTGAACGCCCGCCAAAAGAAACAGCGGCATGATCACAAGGTGCTGAATATCTGGTTGCGGCAGACTGCGGGCAAATTGAACGATTTGCTCAGCGAGGGATTGCTCAGCGGCTTCTAAAGTAGCGGTACCGACAATGGGTAAACCAATGCCAAGGTCGGTCGTGCGGCGCGATCGCCCCAGGCCACTGCTAACGTTGAACGACATGGACTCGCTATGATTCACCGCCGCTAAATTATGGCGCACCCCTTGGGCTAAGCGCGTTAGCCCCGCTTGATGACGGGGATCAGAGCTCCCGTGAGAAACTAACAAATAAGCCGTGCGCATGGGGTCACCCTTCAATTCACAATCATTGGTTAGCTAGCGGTTGACAGACAGTTGGGTGGTCACATAATCCCTCGCCAGGGAGCGCCGCAATCAGTTGCTAGAAGTCAATATCTACAGATGAACGACGGCATCTAGCAAGTTCAAGTGGCAAAAAATCGACAGGAGCGAAACGAGCACTAGTGTTTTCTCGTAACCTTCTTTGCCGATGCACTTTAGTTAACAAATTCTCGACGACCAAAGCTGACAATCAGGCAATATGTCGACTGATTAGGCAGCACTGTACTAAACAATTGCTCAACATTATAAAGGGTTGATTTTGCCGGATGTAGCAAAAGCAGCAATTAGCGAATGATTTCGCCATCGCTTGATGACATTTCTGATTGGCATGGCTCGACCTTATGGTACGTAAACGCACATAGCAAGTTTCTAACAAGTGACCGTGAAGAGCCAGCGGCGCGTAGACTGAGCAATGTGACAAAAACACACGACAACTACAGTAACGATGGCGGTTGCCCCGGATGGCAACCATTTGCCGAAAGGCCTGTAGCCACTCGAAAAGGCTGGTTTCAGTCAATTTTCGGGCTGGTGATGCGGTTGTGAACGATCGCGATCGCCACTGGAAACATGACTATTCATTGGAAGCAATAAAAAGCACCCAGACGTATACAAAGCTACAACACTTTTAGAACACCCCTAGACACTATAGAAACGTGCGGATGCGGTGTCTCCAGCGTCACGCACTCAACTACTAAATGAAGCCAAAAATTATCGTCTGCGGGTTAGGAAGTACTGGCCACCGGGTCTTTTCGCTATTGCAGCAGCAGGGTGCCCAGGTTATTGGCATCAGTGCCCAACCAACTGAACAAGAGCATGTGGTGGTCGGCGATTTGCGATCGCCCGAAGTTTTGGTTGAGGCCGGTATCCACGACGCGACGGCCTTACTGTTAATGACTTCGGATGATGCCTTGAATTTGGCGATTTTGACCCAGGCGCGAGTCTTAAATCCGCGCATTCGCATCATCAATCGACTCCTCAATACGGGGCTAGGCGATCGCCTTGATCAGACTCTCTCGTATCACGTTTCCATGAGTGTGTCGGCACTATCGGGCCCGATCTTTGCATTTGCGGCTTTGGGTAATAATGCCATTGGTCAGATTGACCTGATGGGCCGCAACTGGCCCATGTACGAAGAATATATCGCTCCTAATCATCCCTGGAATGGGGTGTTGTTAAGGCATCTGTGGGAAAACCGCGATCGCATGCTGATTTACTACCAGGCCGCCAATCAAAAAGTGGACTTGGTTTCTGCCGTCCGACAAGATCATCAACTCATGACGGGCGATCGCCTCATCATTGCTACCCGTCCCTCCCCCGGTCGGATTCAACGACTTACCTGGGAGCGCCGGATTCGGAGCTTTTTAGCTGGGTTAAGCCAATTTCGGCGTCAGAGCCAGGCGGCGCTAGCCATCACGCTGGTGCTGTTTGTCTTGATTGCGGCCGCCACCCTGATTTACATCAGCGTCAACTTTAATGTGGCGATCGCCGACGCACTCTATTTCACGGTGGGCATGTTGACTGGTGCTGGCGGCCATGAAGAAGTCGCCGAGCAGGCGCCTGTCGCCATCAAAATATTCACCGCCGTCATGATGCTGGTGGGCGCTGGAGTCATTGGGGTGTTCTATGCCCTCATTAACGACTTGGTGCTGGGCTCCCACTTTAATCAAGTGTGGAATGCAGTGCAATTACCGCAACGCCATCACTACATCGTCTGTGGTCTCGGGGGCGTAGGCTTTCAAATTGCCCGACAACTAAAAAGCAGCGGTCATGATGTCGTCGTCATCGAACGCGACCCTCAGGGACGCTTTGTCAACAGCATTCGCGCGCTAAAAATCCCCATCATTGTGGGCGATGCTAGCCTGCCCGACACGCTTAAAGAAGCTCGCCTGACTACTGCTGATGGATTGCTGGCGGCTACCAGTTATGACACCGGTAATCTGGAGATCGCCCTGGCAGCCAAGAGCTTGGCCCACCACTTGCCCATTGTCGTGCGCAATCAAGACCCTGACTTTGCCCGCCAAGTACAGCAAGTTTTTGAATTTGAACAGGTGTTGAGCCCCACGGAGTTAGCGGCTCCCTCGTTTGCGGCGGCAGCATTAGGTGGACAAGTGCTCGGGAGCGGCATCACCGGTGACAGCTTATGGGTCGCGTTGGGAACGTTGATCACCCCAGGTCATGCTTTCTTCGGCAAACGGGTGACCGACATTGCTCAAGAGGCAGATCTGGTACCGCTATATATTCAGACGCCCCAGGGAGCGCTCCACGGATTCGACCTGTTTTCTCACACGCTGGATAGTCAAGACGTGCTGTACCTGACCATTCCCGCCAACAAGTTGGAAGAACTCTGGCGGACGGTGCCCTCACAGCTGTCAACGCGCTAGGCAACCGCGTTGATAATGTTAAGGCAAGGGCTGAGGTTGCCTTTGGGCAATGAAGTTGGCTAGTCTGCCCAGTAATACAATCGGCTGTCTCAATATCATTCATGACTGCGTTTACTCAGTGCCCCTGTGGTAGTCAGCAACCTTTTTTAGGCTGCTGCGAGCCTTATCTCTCTGGACGGAAACCTGCGCCAACTGCCGAAGCGCTGATGCGATCGCGTTACACCGCCTATGTACGCCAAAACATTGACTACCTAATGGCAACGCACCATCCCACGCAGCGGCGCTTGAGCGATCGCGCCACTTTGCGCCAGAGCATGCAAAGGACGACCTGGCTTGGATTGACGATCCTGGCGACCCAAAAAGGACAACCCGCTGACGAAACCGGCGTCGTTGAATTTGTCGCCCGATTTCAAGCCGAGCAACCGAGCCAAATCCACGAGCGATCGCGTTTCCAAAAGCAGAAAGGGGTCTGGTTTTATTTGGATGGGGAGCATTTGCCCCCCGTGGAGCCCAAACGCAACGAGCCTTGCTGGTGCGGCAGCGGCAAAAAATACAAACAATGCCATGGCAAGACACAGCGGTAGGCCGCAGCGGGAGACTCCATTCTCAAGAAGCCGGAGGGCTAAGCCGCTACCTGGAGCTGTTTCAGCACGGCTAAGATCCGCTCCGGATCTTCTCGCTGCCGATAGTCAATATTCACGAAATGATGCACGATTTCGCCCTGGGGAGTGACGATGTAAGTGGCGGGTACGGGCAGTTCAAAATTCTCGTCGCCGTTATGAGCCACAATATCGATACCAAACTGTTCGTAAATTGGCCGCAGATACTCTGGCACGGTAAAGACCAAGCCCAATTCACGGGCTACCTGGTTATCAACATCACTCAACACTTCGAACGACAGGTCATTCTTTTCCTGAGTCGTGAGCGAGTTATCG
>CAZFWL010000302.1:0-4777 GCA_964522775.1 uncultured Halomicronema sp. | reverse complement strand
CCAATCCACCTTGAGCCCGCGCAAGCCCGAAGGATAAAACACGCGATCGCCATGTTTCAGGCAGATTAAGCGAAAGTAATCGCGCCACAGTAATTCAAATACCAGCCAGTAGGTTGAGTCGTTACGGACCCGCTCGTGTTCGTAGTCTTGTACTGCTTGGTAGATCCAGCGGGGCGAGAGGCAACCCAGCGCCAGCCACGCCGAAAACTTAGACGAATAGTTGGCTCCCAACATGCCGTTACGGGTTTGCTTGTAGGATTTCAGGCAATCAGCATCCCAGATATAGGCTTGCAAACGTGCCAGTCCGGCAGTTTCGCCTCCGGTGAATTTCAGCACAGCGCGATCATCGTATTCCGGCGCTTCGACCCCTAATTTTGTTAGATCGGGCAGTTCACCAACAGATACCGACTGGGGCAGCGGCGGCAGTTTGGTCGGGGCGCTAAAGGGTTCGTAGACGGTGCTGGATTTTTCCACCTGCTTACGAAACTTGGTGAAAACTTCTGGCACCTTTTGCAGCGAAAACGGCAAATCGTCCAGGTGATAGAGAGTCGCGCCCCAGTAGGTTTGCACCGTTGTGCCCATGGCTTCAAGCTTATCGGCCAAGGTATTTTCCACAGCCAATTCTTCGGCAGTGGCTTCTTCGTGCCAGTACACGGCCTGCGCATCGAGTTCTTTGGCCAGAGACGGAATCACGCTCTCAGGTTCACCCCAGCGAACGACTAGGTCGCTCCCTCGCTGCTGGAGTGATCGCCGCAAATCGGCCACACTTTCTAACAAAAACTGAGCCCGAAATTTGCCCGTCTTGGGAAAACCGAAGGCGGTTACGCCGAACTGTCGAGGATCAAAGCAGTACAGCGGAACAACGCTAACGCCCGCCTTGAGGGCTTCTTGTAGCGGTTCATGGTCGTGCAGCCGTAGATCGTTGCGAAACCAAACCAAAATGGACATGAGAAGAAACGAAGAAACGATGTCTTTGTGAACTTATGTAAACCTAGCAAGTTTAGCGCCTCGTTGCCGTACCTGGAGGTAGTCCTACTAGGCTGCGTTACCGGGTTGGTTGCAACCTCTCTGGATAGTGATCGCCCGTTGTATCGCGCTTTCTAAACAAATGCTGTGGAAGGCGCTAAGGCGCTAACCGTTTTGCAGTATGATTGCGTCGAAAAAACTGCCAATTCGGTTGGCAGCGTCGTGATTCTGGGCCGGTGAGGCTCCTTTACAAACGGATGAAACAACAGTTGCGTCGCATTATGCATATGGGGCTCACCGCGATCGCCCTTTTGACGGCTGGGGTGGCTGTGGAAGCATTTGCTCCTCGCTCTGCCCATAGCGCGGAGAAGATTCGCATTTTAGTGGATGGCCCGCTGTTGTTTGACCTTTCGGTTGAGTCGCTAGAAGTCTTTGCTGAGACGGGAGAAATTACTGGGGATTTGCGCCTGTATGCCCGCTTTTTAGATGAAGGAACCCTGCAGCTGTTGCGCCAAGGACTCACGCGCCGGATTCCCCTGGATGTGACCACGGTCGATAACCTGGCGTATTCCCCCCTGGGGCGCGATGCCTTGCTGAATGTGGGTAAAATCTTTCAGGTTTATCGAGGCGTGAATGGACAACGAGCGCTGCGGGCAGCCGCAATTGGAGCCGCTGCCAACGCCGACGAATCTGGCTGGACGGCAATTGACTTGCTAAAGGAATTTCCGACGCCAGCGATCGAAATCGAGCTGAGGGATCTGCTCGAACTGCGACGGCAACTGGCGGTCTATTTCAGCTATAACGATGCGGTCGTGCGCACGATTCGGGCTCAGGCCCTCGCTGAGGCGGCAAATGAACCCACGGTAAACCTAAGCGAGTTGGATGATCTTCGGCAGCCAGGGGCGTTTGATTTCACCCGAGAGACTGTTACAGTAACCAATCCGGCGTTACGCCAAACTTCGGAAGGGTTGACGGTCAACTATGACTTTGATGTAGATGCCTATATTCCAAATGGCCTGGATAGCCCCGCCCCCGTCGTCATTATTTCCCACGGGTTCGGCGATGTTAAAGAGAGTTTTGCCTTTATTGCCGAGCATTTAGCCTCCTATGGATTCGTGGTCTTGCTGCCTGACCATGTGGGCAGTGATTTGGCCTATCGCCAGGAATTTCTCCAGGGTCGCCTCAACACCCTGTTGAGCCCGATGGAATTCATTAACCGACCGCAAGAGATTTCTTTTCTAATTGACAAGCTAGAAGAACTGGTGGCGGAATCGCCAAAGTGGGCCGCTCAGATAGATTTAGAGCGCATCGGTGTCACGGGTGATTCCTTAGGCAGCACCAATACGTTGGCCTTAGCCGGAGCCGAGATCAATTACGAGCGCATTGTCGAAGCGTGTAACCCCGAGAACGTGCTGCTAAATTTTGCGCTGTATCTACAATGTCGGGCGCAATTTTTACCGCCGCAAAACTTCGATCTCAAAGATCCTCGGGTTAAAGCGGTCGTTACGGGACATCCCCTAGGCGGTTTCCTCTACGGGCCAGAAGGGTTTAGTCAAATTGACGTGCCGCTACTGATGGTCGGCGGCTCCGAAGATATTGTGGCGCCGGTGGTAGTCGAGCAGTTCCATCCCTTTATTTGGCTGGGCACGGAGAATAAGCACCTGGCCATGTTGGATATTGGTACCCATTTTTCTTCGAAACCGGGACGCGATGGGGCGGGCGGCATTTTTGCGCTGTTGGCTGGGGCTAACCGAGAGGTGGGCAGCGACTACTACCGGGCGTTGAGCGTCGCTTTCTATAACGTTTATCTGCGTGGGCAAGAAGAGTTTTTGCCCTACTTGAGCGCGAGCTATGGCAACCAATTGAGTGCAGATCAGCCGATGGGGTTAAGTCTGATTACAGAACTGTTGCCTGAACAGATTGAAGCTACCTATGGACGTCGTCCCCCGGTGCCGATTGTTCCCGCGCCGATCACAACCACGCCCCCTCCGCGCCCCCAAAGCGTCCTATCAGAGATTGCCGAAACGGGCGTGCTCAAGGTTGCTTTCCGCAAAGATGCCGTGCCCTTTGGCTTCATCAACCAACAAGATGCTTGGGATGGGTATTGCGGAGATTTCGCGATCGCCCTCAGCGATTATGTTGCGGCCGAAGTCAATAGCGATGTGGATATTCAGGTTGTAGAAATCACTTCGACGCTAGAAAATCGCTTTGATCTCGTCACAGAAGGTGCGGTGCATCTCGAATGCGGGCCTAATACGATTCGCAATGACGTGGAGGGGATTGTCTTTTCCAATCCGATTTTTGTGACCAGTACCGAGTTCTTGATTCCCGCAGGTCAGGAAGACGCGATTCGGCCCACAACGCCCCTGGCAGGAGTCCGCTTAGGCGTGCTGGAAAATACGACAACTCAGCAATTTGTAGAAGAAAATTATCCCAACGCTGACATCACTCTGTTCTCTGGTGTAGAAGGCCGGAAAAACGCGATCGCGGCGACTGCTAATGGCGACATTGACACGTTTGTTGGCGATGGCATTTTGTCTTACGGAGAGTTGCAATTACAGGGACGAGGAGTTGATGATTTTGCGCTGATTCCAGAAGTACCGCTGACTTGCGAATATTACGGTCTGGCTTTGCCAAACAACGATCCCGAATGGCGAACTCTGATCAACCAGTTCTTGCTCAGCGATAATGAAAATCCGATCTCCAATCTGTGGTTTTCCTCCATTTATCCTGAAGAGTTAAACAAAGCCGAGTTTTGCCTCAGCCAATAATTTAGAGGCGTCTCAGCAGTTTCATCACTCACTCGGAAACTTTCATGGCATCCATCTTGTTGGCAGTGAGATTAAAAAGCTAACATTTTAGCTACTCAGAAAATGGGCAAAAGTGTCCGCTTTTCCAGTCCAAATAAGTCGCGAAAGTAAGGCAGTGAAGGTAATTCAAAAGGCAATACCCGGCGACCCAAAGCGATCGGACAACATTTTTTAATGACCCACAATTTAAATGCATGGGTACATTGGGAGTGCTGATTGGCGATGCTACTGCGATGGATTCTTCAACTCCTCGAATTGCGCTACTCATTGATGCCGATAATGCTCCGGCTTCCAAGATTGAGCTGGTATTTGAACGCATCGGCCTATTGGGCACGATTCGAGTGCGTCGCGCCTACGGCAACTGGAAGAAAGATCACTTGCAAGGCTGGGCCAAAATTTTGCACAAGCATGCGATCGTGCCGATTCAGCAGTTCGACTACGTGACCGGCAAAAACGCGACGGATATTGCCTTAGCGATCGACGCCATGGACTTGCTGCAAACTATGCGTCCAGAGATTTACGGCATTGTGGCCGGCGATAGTGACTACACGCCATTAGTGGTACGGCTAATTGCGTCAGGGGCCAAAGTATTTGGATTCGGCCGCGTCAAAACAGCCTCCATCGCCTTTCAGGAGGCCTGTACTGAATTCATTTCTCTTGATGATGTGCCCAAAGCTGCCGTACTGAGTCAGTTGGGCAGTAATGGCAGCAAACGCAGTGTAAATGCCGCAAGTACGTGTGGAAGCGCACCGGTATCGTTGACGGTGGTTGAGTCAACGGCAGCGATCGATGAGTTGCCGCTCAAGGTGTTTTCGGATGCGATTAGGCAAAATCAACAACCCTCTGGTTGGGCCGATGTGAAGTCGATCGGGGCCTATTTGAGCCAGCGCAAAATCGTAAAAGCGGCCTACAACGTGAACCGTTGGGCCAGCTTTTACAAAAAATATCCCGCGATGTTTGAAGTGCAAGAATTGGACGGCAAAACTATGGTGCGTCTACTG
>CAZFWL010000301.1:0-4780 GCA_964522775.1 uncultured Halomicronema sp. | reverse complement strand
TTGCCCTCGGACTTGCCTTCACTTTTGCGTTTTATGGACTGTTGCGAAAAATTGTCGCCGTTGCGCCGCTGGTGGGCCTGGCAGTGGAAACGTTGATGATTACGCCGGTGGCTTTAGCGTTAGTCAGTTATTGGCAAGTCACAGGTGTGGGCAATTTTGGTTCAACGATACCTCTGAGCCTTCTTTTCATTGGGGCGGGGGTGATGACCTCCATGCCGCTGCTGTGGTTTAACAATGCGGCGAAGCGGCTGCGCCTCTCGACTTTGGGCTTTTTCCAATACATGGCTCCTTCGATCCAGTTACTGCTCGGTGTGTTTCTGTATCGAGAGCCATTTACCCCAACCCACCTGGTTACTTTCGGCTGTATCTGGACAGCACTGGTGATTTATTCAATGACTTCATTCTTACAGCATCGGGACAACATCTGAGGTTGCAGGAGATTGCTAAGCCTCTTGCGGTACGCAGCATCGCGACAGATTGGTACAGGCTGGCAAGGGGACGGGCATCTTAAAGCTAGCCACACACCCACTGTGTTCAAACGTTTTTCCCTATTGATGCCGTTCTTTAGAGATCACCATACATTTGCTTTTCGAGCGACAAGCCTCGCGTTAACAGCATAGTTGGATAGGCATTTCTTGTATGCGCACCTGAGCCGACCTACAAAATCGTTAACACAACAGACCGTATGCCGGTCCGAGCATTATGGCCCTGCTTCTAATGATTTCTGAAACAGCTTTTAGCAATTTTGTTCCTAAGATAATTCCAGAAAAAGTGGCCGAATTTCGTTAAACACTTTGATAGACAACCTGTGTTCAAAATTGGCGATTTCTCACGATTAGGGCAAGTCTCTGTGCGGATGCTCAGGCATTATGACGAGCTAGATTTATTCAAGCCGTCATATGTCGATCCGGCGACGGAATACCGCTATTACACCATTGAACAGTTGCCTCATTTGCACCAGATCCTGGCGCTAAAGGATTTAGGCCTGTCGTTGGAAAAAATTGCTGAGTTACTGCAAAAAGGACTGCCTCGTGAACAGTTGCAACAGATGTTGCAAACCAAGCAGCGAGACTTGCAGCACAACATTAAAGAGGCTCAAGCGCGCTTAAATCGGCTGGCGGGACGGTTACAGCAACTTGAACAAGAAGGGCAAGCTTCGCCTTATGACGTGGTGGTTAAGCCCGTACCCACCTATTGCGTTGCATCAGCACGGCACTGTGTGCCTACGGTGGCTGATATGCCGGAATACCGAGGCATGCTAATCCGGCAGCTCTACGCCTGGTTAAACGAGCACCGCCTTGTGTCAACCGGACACGAGATGGTGTTCTATCACATACCTGAGTATGTCGAAACCGATATCGACATGGAGTTTGCGATCGCTGTTCCAGACACGACGCCTTTGACTCACAGTACACCCCAAGATTCTGTAGTGGTACGGCAAGTGCCGGGAGTCAACCAAGTCGCTAGTGTCATTCATAGTGGCATGATGCATGACGTCACGCAGGCGATCGCCGCCCTATTTACCTGGATTGGCATGAACGGTTACACCAGCAGCGGGAGCATCCGCGAAATTCACCTGTTTGGCCCTGAGACGATCCGAGTGCGTGAAGAACCTATAGTGCTGGAAGTGCAAATTCCCATCGAACCGCTGCTCGGTAAATCAGGAATATAAAGGCTTGACTCTCACATTGTGTGAGAGTCTACCGTAGTCGCATATTCGATTTAATACGAGATGTGACTATGTTAGGACAAAGTACGCTGCCCAAAAAGACTTTGTATCAGGTGGCGGGTTGGACGCTAATCGTCGAATTTTTTCTACTCTTATGTCCGCTGGTCATTCTCGGTAGCGCGATTAATTGGCCCCAAACGTTGGGTGATCCGGCAAACGTCATGTTGCCCTTAATTCATGAAAAAGCCGCCTCTGTGAGATGGGGCTACCTGATCTATTTGGTGTATTCCATCTTGTTTTGGCCGGTAGCCCTACTGACGAACAAAGTCTTTACTCTCGGTGGGATGCGTTCAGTTTGGCTAAGGATCGCCATGGGCTTTGGCCTCGCTTCGATGGTTGCCCGCTGTTTGGGCATCATCCGCTGGGTGGTGGCCATGCCCGCGCTAGCTGCTCTGTATGTCAATTCAGCTTCTTCGGAAACTCGGGAAGCGATCACGGTGGTTTACCAAGCACTGAATGACTATGCCGGATCAGTTGGAGAAGTGCTGGGCGTCAGCTTATTTGCAGCTCTTTGGTTAGCCATCGTATCGCTGGTGATTTTGCAGACTAAAATCGTCCCCCACTGGCTAGGCTTTTGGGGCCTGGTATCAGCTGTACTGTTGGTTACTCAAATAGCGGAAACCTTTGGCATTGATCTGGGTGGGTTTATCACCGTACCGGTCACTGTTGTCCAGTTTTGGTTTTTGGCGTTGGGCATTGTGCTGTTGCGATCGGCGCGCTAAAGGACGCAACTAGCCGCTCAATCAAGGCTGAATAGCTTAACCCCGGCTATCCGGCAAATATATCCGTCCCCCTGACACGCTCATTCATCCGGCAGTTGCTCGCCCTGTGGGACAAGCCAAGCTCTATATCTCGATCTCTCAACAGAAACGTTCCTAGTCTCCGCTTTCTAGGATTCAGAGAAAGCAGCGCTGGAGAGGTGAGGACCAAATAGTTTCCATTCATATCAGTCACCGGAGGAATCAGTCATGACGACTCAACCACAAGAACTGCACGTCATCTTTGGCAGTGGCCCTTTGGGACAGGCCGTGATGCGCGAACTGTTACAACACAATGTCCGTATTCGTATGGTCAACCGTAGCGGTCGAGTCTCAGCCCCACCCCAGGTTGAGGCGATCGCAGGTGATGCTTACGATGCTCAAATAGTGCAAGCTGTGACCGAGGGAGCTAACGTAGTTTATCAGTGTGCTCAGCCACCGTATGCTCAGTGGACCAGTCTCTTTCCTAGGCTACAGGCCAGTATCGTCGCGGGTACAGCAGCCAACCACGCCAAGCTGGTAGTCGGAGAAAACTTGTATATGTATGGGGCGGTGAAGGGGCCCATACATGAAAACTTACCCAACGCAGCAACCACACGCAAAGGTCGTATTCGTGCTCAGATGTCAGAAGCACTGCTGCAAGCTCATCGTCAGGGAGTCGTGCAGGTCGCGATCGCTCGTGGGTCCGACTTTTATGGGCCAGGAGTATTGGGCTCCGTGATGGGCGATCGTGTATTTCCTGCGGTGCTGTCTGGCGAAACTGTGCCTGCCGTAGGTGATTTAGATATGCCTCACACCTACACGTTTATTGATGATTTTGGCAAAGCCTTAGTGACCTTGGGCGAGCAGCCAGATGCACTAGGTCAGATTTGGCACGTCCCCAATGCAGAAACTATCACGACTCGTCAGCTCATCACGCTAGCATTTCAACAAGTAGGACACCCGCCTAAGGTGCGCGGCATAGGCAAACTCGCGATGCGACTAGCAGGAATATTGGTTCCAGAAGCGAGAGAAGTTGTTGAAATGATGTATCAGTTTAAGCGGCCATTCGTCGTAGACCATCGCAAATATGCACAAGCATTTGGTAACCACACAACCCCTTTAGAGAAAGCCATTCACGCCACTTTGGTTTGGTATTGCTACTACTGGCGACCACAGGCTAATAGACTCCATCACTATGAATGCAACATACATTCTTAGGCTTTTGCAAATGAGACTGCGGATACGGCTCGAAATTTAAGAAACTAAGCTGATGATATATAGACCTAGAAACAATTTTGCCCGGACTATGCACCTGCTGAATGCATCAAAAAATGGGTCGATGCGGTTAAATACCGATGACACCGGCGGGAACTTTGTGATCGTCCGTAGGCGAATTCTCAGGGCCAAACCCCAATTCACCGCTAGAGTAGCTAGTGCCAAAATTAGCGGCTAAATTAGCCACTTGCCGCAGGGCCGATCGCAACTCATTGGCCTGTAGCGAAGCAAGCGGATGCACATAAACCGCCACGACAGTGCCATCCGTCACGGCGTAGCGAGCATCTAACGCGGCATGAAAGTTGGCCACTAACATCGCTTCTACTTGAGCAACGGAGAGCGAGGCCGCAGGCATTACCGGGGTAAAAATCCGCATCCGATCATTGGTGGCGTCGGCTAAGACAATGATCGTTTGGTCCTCGATGGTCAATTGCCATTGCCCTGTCGGCCCCCGCAACTCATTGCCCTCAGCCTGCAAAATGTTCTCCAGACGTTCGAGCGTCATGGCTTGCAGCTGGGTTTGAGCCATCGCTGTGGGTGCTCCTGTTTCGGCGATCGCCGGAATGAACTCAGGCAAGCCAACCATCCCTAAACTGAGGCTGGCAGCGATCGTCAACGTGCGGAAAAGTCTGTGATTCATGCTGAGGGGTGGCTAGGGTTGAGGATGCTTTGAAGATACGCACCTACACTGAGAAGCCGGTGAGAACTGTGAGAATTTGCGCTGAATCAGCACAAGACCCTTGATAGCCGTGGCCATTCAGGCGGACATAGAGAACTGTAAAATAGCGACTCAATAACTACAGCCTTCTCATTGATTGGGATGCTGGCCTAAAAGCAATGGACTGATGCGAGCGTGCGTGCTGCTCAACAGGCTCATAGTTGACAGCACCAGGCGCAAGAGATGGAGCAAAATTACAGAGATGAGCGCCCATCCAAGTGGGTACTCGTAATGGTCAGCCTCAGTTGACGTCAGCACAGCTAAACTAACGACCAATCATCAACAGACGATCGCCATGTGGCAGCAAGCGTGGGCATA
>CAZFWL010000300.1:0-4813 GCA_964522775.1 uncultured Halomicronema sp. | reverse complement strand
CTGTCGGTGCTCTTTGTCGGGAATGTCGAGTTCTCGCCGCATCTGTTGCAGCACATCCAGGCTGTTGGCTGTGGTGGCATAGCCTTCAGCCAAGGCGTCCCGCACCACCCCTTTATAAACTTGGTGACGCTTCTCTTGGGTCAAATCGGGCAGCACCTTGGCGAGCACATACACCTCATCCGCATTGAGATCTTCCAGGGGACGCCCCTCCAAAAAACGAGTCGTATCGAGCTGCAGTTTTTCGAGCTGTTTGCGCAAGCGACCCGCCAAGTTTTCGCGGGCATACAATTCTGGATTCCGCTCCCAACTCTTTACCAGCCATAAAGTGCTGGCAAACAGGATGAGGCCGTCGAAGAAAAATTGCATCCAAAGGGGCATTAAGCGGATGAGGGGCCGACCAGCGAAAAAGAAAAAGAAATTAAAGGCGATGAAGGTCGCGATCGCAAAACACCGATGCTGCACCAATTCGAGATTGGTCTGGGGATTGCGCCGCAGTCGATAGGCTTTGGCACGGGCCGTCAGAAACCGACCTAGTCCGATACCCGCGAGGGTAAACGCCCCCAGCACCAGCGGCACGGCGAAGAGTTTCGGAATCCCAATCGGTTGACCGAAGAGGTAAAGACCTGGACTCATCAGCGAGGCCAACTGGTTCGGGTCACGGTTCCATACTCCCGAAAAGTAGTAGTCCCAGTTGCCAGCGTAGAGGTAGTAGTAGACGAAGTAGCCCACCATGAGCCCCAGATAGCCGTAGCGCATCAGCGACTCTTGGGGAGCATTGATGCCGTCCCAGTAGGTGCGTTCGGAATCGATATCAAAACATGGACTCTGGCAGGCGACACAAGCACTCTGCTCCTGTCCTTCGTCAGTGACGGTACGGCACATGGACTGGGTGATGCGGCGATCGCTCATGTGAGCTTTACTGCCCAGGAGTCCCCTCGGCTCGCTAAATACCGTTTGCACCGGCGCCATCGGACAAAAATACTGGCACCAAGACTTACCGCCATAAAAATAGCCAACCGTAATCGCCGCCAAAATCGTGAATACTAGCCAGCCACCCAACACCAAGCGATCGGCATTGTAAAAAAGAATCCGACCACAAAGACCGACAAACAAATAGCCAAATTGAAAATAAAGGTAATTGCGCCCCAACCAGGAATCCGATTTCACTTTTGCCAGCTCAAACCTAACTTTGCCCGTCTTTTTGTTTTTTCGTTCAAATTGCCGCTGTTTCCCTAACGCACGGGGAATTTGAGACAAAAACGAGAGGGGACAAATCCGCCGCCAGAGTTCATGGCCGAAGATCAGCAGAATAAAAATCCCTGAGGGCACAATCACTCCCCAGAATGCTGTCGCCCCCAGGGCATAAGGCTCCTGGGCCAGGCATTCCCCTTGAACCTGCACGCAGCTTTCGGTCAGTCGCAGCGGACTCCAAGGATGATCAGGTGCCGTGAATGCTGCCGTCCAGGGATCGTAAAAGAGGGAGGCAATAATCAGCAACCAGCCCACGGTTAAAACCCAGCGGAGCCGATGCATGGGGCGTTCTGGTATCCGTGCAAACATAGGGAAACGTCTTAAACAATGAGTGGAATTAGCCAGATTTGGCGAGTAGGGTAGGGAGTCAAGCAGTTCGAAAGTTGAGATTTTCAGTCTTGAACAGCCCCGATAAAGAGGCAATTTCTGACGTGCTGCTGCCATGGGTTCGACTTTACCGAAAGCGTGATTCCTAGAACGGGTTTGAGAATTAATTGTCACAAGTTCGCTCAAGTCATTCATGGCAAGGTTGAAGTACCCACTCTTTTCAAGGGTTTTTTGCCTCTTTTCAGACCGGCTAATTTTTGCGGATGTGCCGAACTACACTAAGCTGGGCTCAAAGTTCTGAAAATGCAGGTCATACACATCACAAGATGTTGTCAGCGGTGAGGAAGGGGTGATATGGCGGGGGGACTCAAACCCTTAAAGGCATCGTTAAAAGCGAGTAGTCAAGCTCTTGCAGCCCAGGGTGCACGGTTATTTGCGGCTTTGCCGTTCAGTCATGAGCAATCGGCCCAATTGGCGCTACTCGGAGCATTGGTGCAGCGCCATATGACAACCCGCTACAAGGGCTCAATTTTGGGAAACTTATGGCCCTTGGTGCATCAGCTTGCCATGCTGCTGATTTACACCTATGTGTTTTCCATTGTTTTGCAGGTCAGACTTGAGCTGAAAGGGATCGAAAGCGATAACTCAATGGTGTTTGGGCTGTGGCTGTTTGCCGGATTGTTGCCCTGGATTATGTTCAGTCAGGGCTTGTCCCAGGCGGCATGTGCCGTGATCAGTCAGCCCAATTTGGTCAAAAAGGTGGTGTTTCCCCTCGGCTTATTGCCGCTAGTGCCGGTATTTTCTAACTTTTTGGAGAATATCTTTGGGCTGATTACCTTGATTGCGTTTGTGGCTTTTTTGCAGCAGAGTTTGCCTGCCACGCTGCTATTGCTGCCACTAGTTTGGCTACCGCTGCTGTTACTGACCGCAGGGTTGGGCTACGCGGCAGCTGGTTTGACGGTGTTTGTGCGCGACATTCCACAAACTTTGGCAGTTGGGCTTAATTTGTGGTTCTACGCCACGCCAATCATTTACCCACCTGATCTGATTCCTGAACCGTTGCAGCAGTGGGTGTTTTGGTTGAATCCGGTCGCGGCGATCGCCGCAATGTATCGGGATGTCATCTTAGTGGGTGAGGTGACACACTGGGGCGAATGGGCGATCGCGACCCTCATCTCCAGTATCATTTTCGCGATTGGCTGGGGACTCTATCGCAAACTTCAACTGGCCTTTGCGGATGTGCTGTAGGGGTCACTCGCAGCCGCTTTCGGCCCAATTCTGGTAACCTTCATTACATCAGTATCCTCGTTGGATAGCCGTCAGTGACATGGATGACCGACGGTTTTGGCAAAGGCTTACTTCTGCACCATCACTTACGCGATCGGCCGAACCAGTGGCATGACCTCAGACCCCGTCATTTCTTTACAGCATATTTCCAAGCTCTACAAGCGTTACCACCATCCCATCGAGCGCCTCAAGGAAGCATTGCTGCCGATTACAGCCAAAGCGGATGAGTTTTGGGCATTGCAAGACCTCAATCTGAACATTGCCCCAGGTGACACAGTCGGGATTGTTGGGCGTAATGGTTCGGGCAAAAGTACTCTGCTACAAATCATTGCGGGCACTCTACAGCCCACTGCTGGGACAGTGGACGTGCGGGGGCGGGTGTCGGCGCTGCTGGAGTTGGGGAGTGGTTTCAATCCAGAATTTACGGGGCGTCAAAATGCGTTTTTTAACGGCCGCATTTTAGGGCTCTCACAGGCCGAAATCGCGGCCAAATTTAGCGATATTGAACAATTTGCGGCGATCGGGGACTTTATTGACCAGCCAGTTAAGACCTACTCGAGCGGGATGTTTGTGCGACTGGCCTTTGCTGTTGCGATCAATGTCGATCCAGATATTTTGATCATTGATGAAGCCCTGTCGGTTGGGGATGAAGCGTTTCAGCGCAAATGTTTTGCCCGCATTTATGACCTGCAAGAAAAAGGCGTCACCGTATTATTCGTCTCCCATTCAGCGACCTCCATCGTGGAACTGTGTGACCACGCCGTGCTGCTAGACAGTGGCGAAATCATTGCCCGAGGCACCCCAAAGATTGTGGTGGCGAATTATCAAAAACTGCTTTACGCGCCGGAGGATGCCAGAGCGGCGCTCCGAGCCACTTTAAAGCAACAGGCTACAGAAAATTTAGACTGGTCGGATACCGCGATCGCGGATACCCCAGCCACCAATGCCGAGTCCTCAACGTCAGGATCGGAGACTGATACTCTACAGCCTCAATATGATCCTTATCTGGTGCCCCAGCATTCCATCGAGTACGAATCGCATGGGGCCAAGATTAAAAATCCTCAAATTAAAACGTTGGCGGGTAAGCTCGCCAATATCTTGTGTCGCGGTGAGCGTTATATCTACCGCTACGATGTCTATTTTTCGCAGGCGGTCACCAACGTCAATTTTGGCATGTTGATCAAAACAATCTCTGGAGTTGATCTTGGCGGTATGACCTCCCAACCGATGGGCGAGGGTATCCCGCAGATTGCGGCGGGCAGCTTGTTCCGTGTGGAATTTGAGTTTGTGTGTTCCTTATTGCCAGGTACCTATTTTTTGAATGCTGGGGTGTTGGGGCGCGCCGGTAACGAGATGACGTTTTTAGATCGCGCGATCGACGTGGCGATGTTTAAGGTGCAGCCCGAGTCTGACTTGCAGGCAACCGGTACGATTGACTTTCAGGTGCAGTCTCAAGCTTACAGCCTGACCCCACTAGGGCAAGGTTGATAGAAACGGCTGTAGCGGTAGACCTCGATCACCCGCTGGGCAATCACTGTGTATATCATTGCGCAAGTTTTACGCCCAAGCGATCAACTCCTGTTGCTCCCCCTCAATAGGCCGTGTCAAGGGAAGCGCAACGGCTGGCTATGGTCATGCGTGAATAGATCCGATGAAAAATTTCTGACCTAATTGAACCTTTTCGATCGCACCGCAGTCTAAAGGGACGTCCACACAATGAGCAGGTGCATTGTCCGTGACTGCTACCTCACTGGAGCCAGAAATGCCAGCGGTTCCTACGCCCGATGTTGAGCTAATTCAACAGTGTTTGCGTGGGCAGCAATCGGCATTTCAAGTCCTCTATCGCCGTTACCAGCGGCCGGTGCGCGGGACGCTATTCCAGCTGTGTGGGGCGGTGGAGCTGGATGACCTGGTGCAAGAGGTTTTCCTCCGTGCTTGGAAAGGGTTG
>CAZFWL010000299.1:0-4821 GCA_964522775.1 uncultured Halomicronema sp. | reverse complement strand
CGTCTGTTTCACCGAACCCGACTGCACCTTTTACGCAGTTGTGTCACATTGCTGTTTCCCCTAGTCGCACAAGCCGCGCCCGCGCCCTTATTTGATGCCGTGTTGCCGGATATTGAACAGCAGCTCCCCAGTGACTTGCAAATGCGGTTACCCAGCTATGTACCCGAACTGCAAGAGCCGCTCTACCCCTCAGTGGAGGTTGGCAATACCGGCCTCACGGTGTATTTATCGCCTGATCCTGACTGCGATCGCAGCGTGCAGTCTGATTGTCTGACAGTCGGTGGAGCGGCGGCCATGCATCCCGCGGCCTTTGCCGACTGGCAGGAACGACATCAAGACGAACTGACCCCAGTCGCATTATCCAACAACATTACGGGGCGCATCCTCACCGTTGACTATGGCGAGGGCGAAATCCGCTATGTGGCCTGGCAGCAAGACCGCACCGGCTATGTGCTAGGAGCCGTTGCCGAGGGCATTTCACACGATGAGTTTTTGCGGGTCGCGAACTCCATGGTGGAGTCAGCCCCGCTGCAATAGTCACTCACCGATGATGGCAGTCGCCTGGGTGAGGAACTGCCATCACCGCACCATGTCGAACTTTCTAGGGTTGTTGTACCGTATTGCTTAGAGCAACCGCGCTTGACCATTGGGCCAAGCGTTATCGCCCCGACCGGCGTCACTGCTGGCTAACTACCCCGACATGGACATCGGATAAAGCTATGAAAGACCTCGATACTCAACGCACAATCGAAATGCTCAATCAGATTATGGAATTTGAGCTAGCGGGCGTGGTGCGCTATACCCACTATTCCTTAATGGTGACCGGCCCGAACCGGATTCCCATCGTGGATTTTTTCAAGGCCCAGGCCAGTGAGTCTTTGCTGCATGCTCAAGAGGCTGGGGAAATTGTGACCGGTTTAGAAGGTCATCCCGGCCAGCGCATTGCCAAGATTGAAGAGACCCACCAGCATGCGGTGACTGATTTGCTGCAAGAAAGCTTGAACCATGAGCAAAAGGCTTTGAGCATGTACAAAGAGCTATTGACAGTGGTCGAAGACGCCAGCATTTATCTAGAAGAGTATGCGCGGACCAAAATTGGTCAAGAAGAACTCCACAATCTAGAAATCAAAAAGATGCTGCGTGACTTTAGCTAGGCGATCGCCGCTGCGGTTGGGTAAAGGCTCTTTCTACTGTGCAACTACTGCATAAATCTATGTCTATTTGAACAGTAGAAAACTTGAATTTTGGACGATTACAACCGCTATCGAGCAGTATCATTGCCGAAACGCAGGGCGTTAAGCATGAAGCTAGCGGCGATCGATATCGGCACCAACTCGATCCACATGATCATTGTGGAAGTCATGGGGCAACGCAACTTTCAGGTGATTGCTCGGGAGAAAGAGATGGTGAAGCTGGGGGCTGGGGTATTTGCCTCTAACCGCCTGAGCGATCGCGCCTTTGCCGCCGGACTCGAAACCATTAGCCGTTACGTTCACCTGGCAGAGCAAATCGGTGTCGATGAAGTGATCACTGCTGCCACGAGTGCCATCCGTGAAGCGCAAAACGGTGAAGCATTTATGCAGGCCGTTTCTCGCCAGGCCGGACTCACGCCCCGCATTATTTCTGGCAAAGAAGAAGCGCGCCTAATCTTTCTGGCAGTGCGTAACTCCATCGCCTTAAAAGACGATACGGCCCTCGTTCTCGATATCGGTGGCGGCAGCACCGAGGCCGCCCTAGGTAACCGACAAGCCCTGCAGCTCAACGACAGCATGCAGCTCGGAGTGCAGCGGCTGCTCGATATGTTTGAGGACAAGGGGGCGGTTGGCGACGAGGGACGCGGAGTATTGGCAGCCCACATTCGCTTTGTGGCGCAACAAACGATGCAGCATGCCAAAGCATTAGGCTTTGACCGAGTGATTGGCACATCAGGCACCATTCGTACCCTGGGGGAGGCCGCTCATCTGATGGCTGGCGGTGATTCGCTGCAGTCGGTTAATGCCGAAGTTGTGCCACTTAAAGCGATCGCTCACTTAACCGAAAATTTGCTGCAGAAATCCATGGGCGATCGCGCCAAAATTGATGCCATCAGTGACAAACGAGCTGACGCCATTCATCTCGGCGGCGTTTTGCTGGTGGAGCTGTTGCAAATGGCCCAGGTTAAAGAAATCACCCTTTGTGATGCCTCGCTGCGGGAAGGCATGATTTTGGGCTATCTCGAACGATATCCCCTGGAGACAGTTAATTTTCCCACCCAGGCCAATTTGCGTTACCGCAAGGCCGCCCAGCTCGTGCAGAAATATGAGTCGGACTGGCAACGTAATCGTCACGTGGCGACCCTGGCACAGCAAATCTTTGATCAAACGCAAGAACTACATGGATATGGGGATTTTGAGCGAGGACTGCTGGAATTTGCCGCGCTCCTCCATGACATTGGTCAGTTCATTTCCTTCCGCAAGCACCATAAGAACTCACGCTATATTCTGAAGCGGACCGATCCGCGCGGCTTTACCGACGAGGAAATGCTGCTGATCGGCCATTTAACCCGCTACCACTGCAAAGCCGCCCCCTCGAAAAAGCAAAAGCGATTCAAACGGTTAACGAAACCCCAGCGGCAAATCGTTCGAGTTTTGTCGGGTATCTTGAGAATCGCGGTCAGCCTAGACAAAACCAAAAATCAGCGTGTCACCACCGTGACCAGCACCATAAGCGACGAAACACTTGCTCTGTACGTCACGGGAACCGACCGGCTGGAGCTAGAGATTTGGGCCGCTCAGGAAAACTGCGCGGTGCTGTCCCATGCTCTGAAACGGAAGATTACAGTTCACAAGGGTTGAATGATGTCATTGCCATCCATTGCCCTGTCACGGACTGGCGCTGGCATCTCCAGAACACGGCCGCGTGGAGAGAGTCCCAGATGAAGGTGGCGCGGGCGCAGTCGGCATGCCGGTCACCCGACTCCGGCCATTGAGATAAACCGAATGCCACATCAGCGGTAAGACTGCGGCATCCTGCCGCTGGGGCTACCCAATTGGATGAGCGCAGTCCCCCGGATGTTCACCCACTTGTAGGTAGGGCAACGCTTGTCCAGCGCCCTATCTTCAAAAGGTCGAGTTCCAAACTTGTGATGCGAACCAGGTCAAGAACGACCAACTTGGTGCAGCGATTATTTTCTAAACATCCTGGGGGAAAGCGCTATGGGCAATGGTTGCATTGTCTGCTCATCGCCGAGGTGGTGCTATTAATCCTAGTGGCTGGCAGTGTAGTGTTCGTCGTGGCCTGGGACATGTTTCAGCCCACTCAGCCCTTGCCGACGTCTACTGCAATCCTTTCATTCCGGGCAGAGCGATCGCTCACCACGGCGATGACGATCACCACTCCCTGCACCGTCCGCAATATGGAGACCGCCTCCGTTCAAAGTCGAGTCTGCATCAGTGAGTACTAATTTCTGGTTTCTCCTAACCCTATAGACGGTGTGGCCATGCTTGGTAGAAAATCCCTTTCCTTCACTATTGCTTTGTCTGTTCTCACGCTGGCGACAACCAGCTGTGCCCTCCCCCTTGTCTCTACTACCGAGGAGCCTGAGGCCGTACCGACGGTTGTGGAACTGGATGCCGTAGTCGCCCTAGGACGCATCGAACCTGAAGGGGAGGTGATTCGCCTGTCGGTACCCAATGCCGCAGACAGTCGGGTAAATGAAATTCGCGTAGCGGAGGGCGATCGCGTTGAGGCCAATCAGGTGATTGCGGTGCTGCAAGGGGCCGAACGTCGCCAGGCGGATCTACAAGCGGCCTATGCGCTGGTGAAACAGCGACAGGCAGAGCTCAGCCAAATTCAGACGGGTAGTGTGAAGGCGGCCTCAGTGGAAGCTCAGCAGGCCCAAATCAATCGGCTAGAAGCTCAACTCACGACGCAAGTTCAGCAGCGGCAGGCAGATGTCGAATTGGCTCAGGCAAATTTACGCGAAGCCGAGGTCAACTATCAGCGATATCAAGCACTGGCCGCCGTCGGGGCCGAAAGCCGTTCGCAGTTGGATATTGCCCAGCGCAACTACGAAACGACCCAGGCGGAACTGGCTCAAAAACAGGCGGCATTGGGTGAAACGGCAACCACGGTGAGAGCGCAAATCCGCGAAGCACAGGCCCGTTTAGTTGAACTGCGACAGACCACGCCTGAAGCGATCGCGATCGCCCAAGCCCAGCTCGAACAAGCTCAGATTCAAGTCTCTCAGCGACAAGCCGACTTGGACGATGTACTCGTGCGCGCCCCCGTCGCCGGACAAATCCTTAAAATTAACACCCAGATTGGCGAGCAGGTCAATATCCAAGAGGGCATCGTGGAGCTGGCTCAAACGGATCAAATGATGGTGCTGGCAGAGGTGTACGAGACCGATATTCGTCAGGTCAGCCTTGGTCAAGCGGTCACCGTCACCAGCGAATACGGCGGCACCGCTCAGGAGTTAATGGGGACTGTCGATCAGATTGGGTTACAAATCGGCACCGCTACTTTTGGGGAAGGCGACGCCGACCCCACCCAGGATGTCAATGCCCGCGTCGTTACAGTCAAAGTGCGTCTGGATGACGAAGCCAGCGAGGCCGTTGCAGCGCTAACCGGAATGCAGGTACGGGTGGCGATCACCATTGAAGATATTGAAGATGACGTCGCCAATCGCTAATACGGATCACTTGGCAGGCGCGCTGCGCGTGTCCCTGCTAGTCCTTGCGGGCAAGATGCCCGCCCAAACCTTTTGATTTTTGGATTCTGATCGCAGGCAAGATGCCCGCCCCTCTCCCCATTCACCCTGCCACCCCTTCACCCTTCTAC
>CAZFWL010000298.1:0-4825 GCA_964522775.1 uncultured Halomicronema sp. | reverse complement strand
CCAGATGTATTGCAAGCAGCAAAAGCAATTCGCCCCTACTTAGCCGAGTTACTAGAGCGTCCAGACGCAAATGCCATGGGCGATCGCCTCGAACTAGCCCTAAACGCTGCCACCGACACCGCGACCCAACAAGCTGAAATTAGCCGCGTCTTATCATTAGCTGAACCGACGCGAGAATGGCTGCGACTTTACCTCGAAGAACAGAAACCAGCCGCTGAAATTCTCTCCATTATCCGGACTTATCATCCTCTGCCGGGGAAGGCTGGTGTTGTGGCCAGCCCCCGATATCGATGTCCGGTGGCGAGCTGCAATCAAACCTGGTATCGCCGCGAGGTAGGGGCTGAGGTGCCTAATTGTCCCATCCATGGTATTCAGATGGTGCGTGAAAGTAAGGCAAAACCTTAATCTTTTCAGCCCAATAACCGCGTTGGGAGGGCCCGAATATTGTGCCTCTCAATGCCAATTCGTTCATTTGCATCCGTGGGCAATGAATGTTATTGCGCCCAATCCATTGGTTGCGGCGGCTCAAACGTTGTGGTCAAGCGGTAAGGCGCACCCGTTGCTAGAGAGTCTTGGATCGCGATCGCCAGCTCGTTATTATGCAGCGATACATCGGCCGCCATTCGACTGGAGCGATTTTCTGTAATGGCATCGGCCATCTCTGCTACCCCACGACAAAAGTCCATTTTTTGCGCGCCCCGAGTTTTGAAATTCGGAGTCTTCCGCACCAAGGGGAGCTTCTGTTTCAAGGGGTTCATAAAAACTTTCCGGCGAATCCGCAGCATCCGCTGCACGTAAACCGGGTCATCATACTTCCAGCAGTCGTGAATACTTAAAACGCCGTCTTCGCCGAAAATCCGTAACTGATGATCATGGGTAGCCACAATACTACATGTCAGGCGGGCCACAACTCCCGATTGAAACTGAATGCAGGCGACGGAGAAGTCAGGGGTTTCACCTGGAGCCAAAACTACATCTTGAACTTTATCTTTGACCAAACACGATGAGAAGGCTGTTACCGATTGAGCCGGGCCAAAAAACATCGTGAGCCAGTTGACGTAATAGCCCGCATGCTCCAAAGTGCAGCCCACTTCAAACTCATCTTGATAAGGCCACGGCATTCCCGAGTCAGAAATCCATTGCTGATAGGGCATCTTGTGCACGAGGCCATCATCCATTTCGGCATAGACCAAATACACGTTGCCGACTACCTTGTCTCGCAAAGCTTTCCAAATTGTTTGAGCCGTCTCGCTCAGAGCACTGCAGGGTGCTGAAGAAAGGTGCAATCCCTTTTCAGTGGCTAGATCCACGAGCTCTTTTGCTTGCGCAATCGACATCGCTAATGGCTTTTCGGAATAGACGTGCTTGCCCGCTTCTAAAGCTGCCTTAGAAACCTCAAAGTGGCTCCTGGGATTAGTTAAATTTAAGACGATGTCTACTTGAGAATCCGCTAAAAGCTCTTCGAGTGACGCATAGGTCGGGAGTGAATGGTATTCGGCAAATTGCTTGATGCGTTCAGGCCGTTTATCAGTGACTCCAACCAACTCAAGTTGAGGATGAAAAGACAGAGTGCTGAGATAAAAGTCAGCTACAAATCCACAGCCGACGATCGCGATTTTCATAGAACCTTATCGAAAAAATAATTATTACTGAAAAAGACTAAATACTTCGCTATCTGTACTCTTCAGATATCGTTAAACCGTCATCTTGAGCATACCTTAGTTGCCACGAATCTCTTAAGCTGTCCATCAGCTCTAGGACTTGTAAGGTATCACTCCAAGGCATCAGGGGACTTTCTAGCAATCCTGCCTGCAAGCAACGACCCACTTCAATGGCCTGATATTGATAACCGTTGCCGCCATCAACTTGGGTCATCGTTTTGCCACCCTTCGGTCGCAATCGACGGAGTCTCTTGTACCATGAATTAGCTTTCAGCGTTGACTTTAAGCGGCCTTTTAAGTCGGTTGGCAAACTCGATGGAACCGTTGCCGTCATTGTTTCCCGGTCAGGAAATTGGTGGACAGCTAAGGATTCGGGATAAAAGAACGGTGGCTTGATGACCAGTTGCCCCCGGGTGCCTGCAATGACTGCTTGATTAGTACTGTAAGTTTGCACTGTGGCAGCTAGCTGTGCAAAGGCACCGTTGGCGTATTGCAGCAGCATACTGCACTGCTCATCCACCCCAGTCGGCCCCATATGGGCAAAACCGGTAATTTGCTGGGGTTTCCCCAATAAATAAACGGCTAGCGATAATGGGTAGCATCCTCGGTCGAGCAAGGCGCCCCCCCCAAGCTCTGGATTAAACAAACGATTCTCGGCGCTAAACCCGACTGGATATCCAAAGTCTGCTGTGATAAAGCGAATTTCTCCTAACTCTCCCTGCTGTACGATGCGTCGTACTTCTCGGATGAGAGGAATGAAACGCATCCACATCGCCTCCATGCAGAACAGGTTTTTGGCCTTAGCCGTCGCAAAGATCTGTTCTGCTTCCTGGCGATTAATTGCGAAGGGCTTTTCACACAACACTGGTTTGCCAGCATTAAGCGCCAACAGGCAGTCCTCATGGTGACGAACGTGCGGAGTTGCAACGTAAACCACATCAATGTCGGTGGCCTCGACTAACGCCTGGTAGCTGGCGTAGGGCTGACAGTCAGTAAAGGACTCGGCAAATCGTTGAGCGTTGCTCAGCGATCGCGATGCCGCTCCGGCTAAGGTCGCACCAGGAACCCGCTGTAGATCCTTGGCAAATTGCCCAGCAATCCAGCCAGTCCCGAGAATGCCCCAACGCACTAAATTCTGATCAACCATCGCGCCTGTTAAATAGCAACAAAATATTAGAATGCCAAACTTTAAAGGTGGCTAGTTGCAACAAGATAAGAGCCTCAAAATTTGAAAGCTCTATCGATATTATTGCCGTCATCTATGGCTAGGAAAAGTGACGAGAAATAATCATTCGAATATTACTTTTCAGCTGTTGCTTGTAGTTTTGCCAAAACACTTGCGTTTCTTTCGCCATTGTCTCAGTATTGACGGCTGCCAAAGTCTCCTCTAGTTGCTTCCAATTAGAGCATTTGGGACAAGGAAAATCCGGTCCGAATACTCGAGTCCAGTAACTGGGCTCAAGTAAGAGGGTAACGGCATCTTTCCAATAGCGTACTGTCCAAACTTTATGCTGCTTCGCCTTTTCTGGCTTGACAATCTCTTTAATGATTTGCTTGATGATGTTGAGTTTGCTGACATCTTCAACGACTGGGATAGCACCAACTTCAAGTGCTTCATAAAAACGGCTCGTTTCGGCACAACGATTCCCTGCTGGTGAGAGAACGAAGACCGTATCACAAATGAGCTCAACATAGCCCTCAAAACTTAGATCCTTACTGTCGTTGTAGCCTTTACCCACGTAGGCAATACCACCAGATATGTTCTCCGCCTGTTCCATCATGGCGCGGCGAGACACTTTCCCGCCCAGCTGTCCCGCAAATGACCAATAATATTGGCGATCGCTAATAGAGCGCTCAACCGCATATTTATGTAGACCTTGCTTGTACCCCACTGGGACAAATAGAACATTCGGCAGATGGGCCACATCCGGGCGATAGAAGTTGCGGAAGACAAAATCTGCCTCGGTGTAAAAATCGACGGGTGCGGTAAACCACTCATCGCTGAGGTGCAGCACACCCACCCGATAGCCTTGTTGCTTAAATCGCTCTAGATAGCTTTTGACAGATGTCGTGCCTTGAGGGTTGCCCCGAGTAATCACAATCGAGTTGTCCAACACAACTTCGAAATTGGGGTCGTCAATATGATTGACCGTAAACTCGGAAAATAGAAAATCTATCCAATCTTTCTCAATAAGTCCTTTGGTACTAATTTGCCAGATTAAATTGACGGTTGTCGCGGTTGATTGCTCTGATTCAGCAATCGCTGAATTATTAGTCATAGATGGCTGATCCAAGTTCATATTTAAAGTAGACATATTTATTCCTGATATAGATATGAATTAGGCCTTGAGCAATGACACCTTGTCCTTTGATTGAGCCAATACTAGCAGAGCTTCGAGTCCTAGAGTGATCGCCGCTATCTTGACGCAGAATACTCCCGCTGACCTTTTCGTTTTCACGAGCAGGCAAACTACGCTCTGCTTCTAAGCGTATTGAAGAATCACCAAGACCAGACTACGTTGGGCTCATAGTGGCCATCATCGGTTCTACTTGAACTGCTCAAATCGCTAACGAAAAGCACTGACTTGCAGAATTGCCCAAGACTCCTGATGGCTAAACGTATGCTTACAGACAGTGCACAGACAGGAAAATGAAGTGGCAGCTTGATGTCAAAGAAAACAATTAAAGACAAACCACGCCAAAATGAAGTTCGAGTCTAGTTAGCGCTGAAAATAGCCAAAACTATATTCAGTAATTTTTCGTAGGCGGGCACTGGAAGCCAAGACTAAAGGAGCATACTCATTCAAAATTCACATACTATGATCGAAGCATAAAGCTTGCATAAAGTTGACAGAGGCATTGCTGATCCCGGTTTAGGGGATGTTACAGATATGGTGGCGATAGCAATACTGTAGGATTTACTTCTTCTTTACGTACAAGCTGTCGAAAATATATTGTTTACTTGTTGATTATTCGTGGTTCTTTAGTCATATGAAAGCTGTCATATTAGCCGGTGGATTAGGGACACGCTTAAGCGAAGAGACTGCCATTAAACCAAAACCAATGGTTGAGATTGGCGGCAAGCCAATTCTTTGGCACATTATGAAAACTTACTCCCACTATGGCATTACAGATTTTATTGTTTGCTGTGGTTATAAGGGATA